>JABDRK010000350.1 GCA_013041785.1 Eudoraea sp. | reverse complement strand
GTTCTCGCCATCATGGCTTTTACTGCAGGCCTTACAAGTTCTAACAAAATTGACGACCCCAATTTGGTTGTCGCTTCTCTGGATAGTCTGAAAATTGTAGAGTCTCGCATTAATAATCTGAAAAGGCAGAATGAAGAGTTAAGCCTGGTGCGTGAGTTTTATCTGGCCAAGAATTTTCTGGAGAAACAAAAAGTATATTCTGTACAGATACAATCCTTTGTAGATAACAATGTGACGCTGGCGTCTGAAGCCCTGACGAACACCATGTTCGTAAAGACCAATCCGTATTACTCCTATTCATTGGGTACTTTCGAAACCCTGGAGGAAGCACAAAAGTTCCGCGAGCAATTGGTGGAAATGGGATTTAAAGATGCATTTGTAGCCTCTTACCAGGACGGCAAGCGATTAAAAATTGAAGACCCCTTTTAAGCTTGAGTAAATTAAAAGCGTGGGTCGAGGCAGCTCGCCTCAGAACCCTGCCCCTTTCTGTCTCCGGAATACTTGTTGGCACTGCTATTGCTCAAAGCAAAGGTTTTGATAACCCCACTATTTTTCTTTTGGCGCTCCTGACAACGCTGGGATTTCAGATTACATCCAACTTTGCCAATGATTATGGAGATGGCATAAAAGGGACGGATAACGAAGATCGAATTGGTCCGTCCCGGGCCTTGCAAAGCGGAGCATTGTCAAAAAAAGAGCTGGAGTGGGGTGTAGGTATCTCCATTATTATAAGTCTGCTTCTTGCAGCTACGCTGCTTTATACTGCATTTGGCACCACCGCTCCGCAATACTTGCTGCTTTTTGGCGCATTGGCCATTTTTAGTATTTGGGCTGCGGTGCGTTACACCGTGGGAGCCCGTGCCTATGGGTATTCTGGCCTGGGGGATTTGTTTGTCTTTCTTTTTTTTGGATTGCTAAGCGTTTTGGGATCTATGTTTCTCTATACCAAATCTCTTCACCTTATGGCATGGTTACCCGCCATTACAATCGGCACCTTAAGTACGGCCGTGTTAAATCTCAACAACCTGAGAGACGCAGGATCGGATATTAAAGCAGGAAAACGTACGCTTGTGGTCAAATTGGGATACGAAAATGGCAGGTATTACCACGCCTTCCTGATAGGCCTGGCCTTGCTTAGTTTGTTTATTTATGATTTGCAATTCAGTACCTGGTATGCCTATCTGAATCTGATTGTTTTTATTCCCTTAGGGATACATCTTATTAAGGTTTTGCGTGTGAGCAACCCGGCAAAACTAGACCCCGAACTTAAAAAACTGGCATTGAGCACATTTTTACTTGCGCTGCTCTTCTATTTTCTGAATAATAAATTTTTGTAACTTTGAGTGAACGTAACTTACTAAACTTCACATAATTTGGAACGACCCGTAAAGATACTTATCGTTGAAGACAACGTGATCATCGCTGATGACATGCAGTCTATGTTGGAAGAAATCGGATATGAGATTGTAGATAATGTAATTGTTTACGAGCAGGCCGAGCAGGTACTAAAAACCCAGGAAGTTGACCTGGTGTTGATTGATATTATACTGGCATCAGATAAAACCGGAATCGATTTGGGAAAACATATCAGGGATAACTACAACATCCCTTTTATTTTTGTTACCTCAAACTCCGACCGGGCTACTGTAGAGAATGCCAAAACGGTAAAACCCAACGGATACCTGGTAAAGCCTTTCGAACAGCAAGACCTCTATACTTCTATAGAAATAGCACTTTCTAATTTTGATTATTCAGGCAAATCAGGAAGCGATGCACCCGTAGCAAGTGATGATAAAGTGGTTTCCAATTCGGTATTGCGCGATTCCATTTTTGTAAAGAAACAACACCTGTATTACAGAATTCAATTTGGGGACATACAGTTCATCAAGGCAGACAATGTGTATCTCGAAGTACACACGGTTGACAAAAAATTCCTGGTGCGGTCTCCCTTAAAAGACTATCTGCAAAAACTACCCAAGAATAAATTCTACCGTGCTCATAAGTCTTATATCGTTAATGTAGATCATATTGATGCCATTAATTCCAAGGACATTATGATCAACAATACCCTGATACCAATTTCCAAAGATTTCAAGGAATTTATCATATCTGCCATGAACTCCTGATAGCAGGAGAGGCAATAAAAAAATGAGTCAATACGACATGTGCGTGTTGGCTCATTTCTTTTTTTTAATGGTTTACCACAGAATTTGGGACATTGACAACAATAATTTCCTGCCCCTTTGCGTGCACCCTATATTTGGAATGTATTTCAAGCAGAAAATTTTTTTCATTTTCATATAGTGTTCTCGTAAAAGGGTCTTTCTTCGGAAAGGCTCTTTTTTTTGTGCACAAAAGCAAATCATCGATAAAATGTTTAAAAAATACGATAAAACGCATTTTACAAGGATTTGTGTTTATTTCACAACAGTTTTCGGGCATTACACAACAAATTTGGAAGAGGAGTACTTTGAAGTCCTAAATTTAACCCTGATTAAGATCCCCAAATCTTACCATTTTTCCTTTAGTTATGAAAGGCTATGCACCCTTGTATAGCCTTTTTTATATCCAGGTGTGCTTTAAACTGCTATTGCTATGGACGGGACCTGGCGTACCACAAGAGATCTTTTGGAACATGTGGAATACCAATGTCGCGGGGAAACTTTTTACCGGCACTGCCTAATATGCAATTAGCCACAACAAAAGGTTGCCCCATTCGTTTAACTAAAGGGAGAATTCCCTTTGACTATGTGAAACCTACGAACTACGTGAATAGTGGGGGCGCTATCCCCATTAGTGTTATGGCAAGATTACATGGGATATTAGTACTGCTAATTTGTTTCCTGACTGCAGGCATAGCTGCATCACAGGAGGTGGAACAGCTACCTGAAAATAAACTTCAAGAATTCCGGGACACTCCGGGAAGTAAAGCGCGATTTGATCTTTTCTTTAATACGGCCAACCGCTATGAGGTAAACTCCGCATATGATTGGCTGGACGCCGTAAACATTTATGCGAATAATGCCGATAGTAACCAGGATTCACTGGGGATGCGCTATTATAAGATATTACAGGCACAGCTTTATTTTGACCTGGGGGATTATGAAAAGAGTGTGGCCTATTCCAAAGAGCTTATTAATGACAAAGAAAAGCTGGATCTGGAATACACGGCCATCCTCCTGAATATTCTTGACGCAAACTACCAAAGCCTTGAGTTTTATGATGAGCAGGTCAAAATCAGACAACAAAAGCGCGATTTAGGCCTGACAGAGGATATAACCTTCTACGATATCTATTCTAGCCTGGGACTTCATCGCAAGGCAATGGAATACTATGTTCAGGAGGAAAAAAAGAAAATCGCAGAAGACGATTATTTTGGCAAGGCACAATACAACAACAATATCGGGAACTACCTTCGTCTGGACCGATCGTCTTCTACAGCCATTTCCATATATAATAAGGCCAAAGGTTTTGTTAATGTCTTTCTGAATGACCAGAGTCGGACTAAGAATGAAGATCAGATTAGCAATGCCAACTTACTTCTGGGCATTATTGAAGGGAATGTGGGTAAGTGCTATGTACAATTAAATCAATATGAGGAAGCCATTTCCTATCTGGAAGAAGGATTGGGCACAATTAAAGAATACAAGCGAAGCAAATATTCCCCGGATGAGGTAGAGTGTACCCTGGCACTGGCAGAAAGTCATATTCAATTGGGGAATTATGAACTCGCCGAGGAGTTACTGGAGAGCCCTTTGGAATTCAGTGACATTAGTCATCGCAGAAAACGCTACCGTTTATACGCCCTGTATTACGACAGAATCGGAGATTATGAAAATGCGACCCTGTATCTCAAGAGGATTACCAGCATTTCAGATTCCCTGGACCTGGCCTACGATTCCCTTAAAAAACAACAACTTGCCGTGGTCGCCGGTTATGATATAGCCAATGAGAGATGGAAGCTGGATCAACAGAAGATCATAAACGAACAGATGGAAAGAAATATAGAGGCCCAGGATGAGAAAATCAACCTGGTGTTTATTTCGCTGGTCTTTACCCTCCTGGGATTTGCCGGATTGGTATATGCCTATCTGAAAAGTATAAAAAACCAGCGCCTGATTGCCGAACAGAACCATATCATTGAGGCTTCCTTAGTTGAAAAAGATTCCCTGCTCAAGGAAATTCACCACCGGGTGAAAAACAACCTGCAGATGGTATCCAGCTTACTCAGCCTGCAAACAAAAAACACGCGTAGCAAAGCGGCCATTGAGGCCCTGGAAGAGGGTAAAAGCCGGGTAAAAGCCATGGCCCTTATCCATCAGAAACTCTATCAAAATGATGATCTTTCGGTAATTGAAATGCAGGGGTACATTGAAAGCCTCGTAAATAGCGTGCAATCTGTTTTTAAGAAAGGAGGACACAATATCAACATCACCATAGATGCAGAAGGTGTGGAACTGGATATTGACAGGGCCATTCCCTTTGGGCTTATCTTGAACGAATTGGTGTCCAATTCCTTCAAATATGCCTTCCCTGATGACAAAGAAGACGGTAAAATCTACATCCACCTCAGGAAAACCGGGGATCAGGGATTCTTTGAATATATGGATAACGGGGTGGGCCTTCCGGAGGATACGGATGAAAGGGCAAACGCCTCCATGGGGATACGCCTGATGAACCGATTGGTTAATCAGCTGCAGTCTACCCTGAATATAGATAAAACCACAGAAGGCGTTCGTTTTTGGTTCAATTTTAAATAACTTTAAAGAACCAAAATCCGTACTCATGAAAATTTCTTTTCTCGGTCATGCCACGATCCTCGTGGAGACCAATGGACATTCCATTTTAATCGATCCATTCATTACTGGTAACGAGAAAGCCACGGGTAAAGTGGATATCGAAACCTTAAAGCCAAATTACATCCTATTGACCCACGCACACCAGGATCATGTCCTGGATGTGGAAGCCATTGCCACGCAATCAGGGGCTACCATTGTGAGTAACTTCGAAATCGCGATGTACTACCAGGCCAAAGGATTTACTGTACACCCCATGAACCACGGGGGAAGCTGGAACTTTGATTTCGGAAAGGTAAAATACACCCAGGCCATTCACACTTCTTCATTTCCAGACGGCACCTATGGGGGGCAACCCGGAGGGTTTATAATTTATGCTGATTCCAGGACGATCTATGTTGCCGGGGATACAGCCCTTACCCTGGACATGAAGCTGATTCCCAAATGGGGGAAACTGGATTTGGCCATCCTGCCTATTGGCGACAACTTCACCATGGGTGTGGCAGACGCCGTGATTGCTTCAGATTACATCAAATGTAACAAGGTACTGGGCTACCATTATGACACCTTTGGGTATATAGAAATTGACAAGGCAGTGGCAAAAGCCAAGTTTGATTCTGCAGGTAAAACCCTGCACTTATTGGAAATAGGAGGCTCCATGGAAGTCTGAGCAAACTACCCGTGTTTTATTATGCTTAACCCCCTTTTTTGGGGGTTTGTTTTTTGAAGATGGTTTGTTTTGTAACCTTATTGAATAGTCCAGCCCCCATCAATTACCAGGGTAGTGCCGGTAACCATGCCGGAGTGGGCGCCTGTCAGGTATAGAATTGCAGCAACGATATCCTTGATTGTGGCGACTTTTTTTACGGGTATCCTGTTCAGGACACCTTCCAGGTATTCCGGATTGTCCAATCGCTCTGCCGTACCCGGCGTATAGGTAAAAGTAGGAGCGATCCCATTTACTGTAATGCCCTTTTCTGCCCATTCCAGGGCCAATACTTTGGTTAGTAAATTCACCCCCCCTTTGGAAGCGCAATATACAGCGTGATCTTTTATGGCGACCAGACTCGCCTGGGAACTCATATTGATGAT
>JABDRK010000111.1 GCA_013041785.1 Eudoraea sp. | reverse complement strand
CCTACCAACCCCACGCGGTCACCCGCATTCAAGCGGAAGGAAAGGCCGTCAAACAGCTGCTCTCCTCCAAAGGAAATAGAAAGGTTATAAACGCTTAGCATATTTTGTTACCGAGGTTACAGGAACTGAAAAGGCAAAAGCCTATTTTTACCAAAAGTTTTGCAAATGTTAAAAAAAGGCAGCAAACTCTATAGCATTTTAACAGGAAGCTGTCCCAAGTGCCATGAGGAAAGCATGTATACAGACGGCAATCCTTACCACCTGGGAAACTTGTTCAAAATGCACGAACGCTGTTCCCATTGCAATACAAAATACAAGATTGAGCCTTCTTTCTTCTATGGGGCCATGTATGTAAGCTATGCGGTGGGTATTGCCTTTGCCGTTGCCGCTTTTGTAATCTCCTTTTTATTTATCGGGACCTCCCTGCTGACTACCTTTATATCCATTATCGTTACCCTGGTGGTCTTTATGCCTGTCATTATACGGCTATCCCGAAATATCTGGATTAACTTATTTATCAAGTACGATCCCCGAGCCATTAAAGCCTAGTGGGGCCTGTACATCTTAGCGAATCGTTTAATATCCATTTCTTCCTGCAAAGGCATGTCTTTTTCAATATACTGCAGGAGCTGTTGTGCGGCATAGGGAGCAATAAGGACGCCACGAGACCCCAATCCGTTGAGTACAAAAATATGGGTATGTGCGGGGTGACGCCCCACCAACGGTCTTCTGTCTGTTACTGTAGGCCGGATACCGGCAACATGCTTCACAACCTCATAATCCGCTTTCAGGAATACCTCCAGCTTTTTTAGCAGTTCATTCCGGGAGGCTTCTGTTGGGATGTTGGTCTTGTCCTTCCATTTATAGGTAGCCCCAACCCTGTACAGATCATCCCCCAGGGGGATAATAAATACAGAGGATTTAATAACCTGTTTTTCTTTGAGTTCGGGCGCCTTAATAGTAAGCAGTTCTCCTTTGGTTCCATTCAGGGGCAGATACTGGAAATAGGGATTTTCCTTTAAGCCAAATCCTGAGGCAAAAACAACCTTTCTTGCTGTGATGCGCTGATATCGCACCTTGTCCGGAGACACCTCCATAGCCTTAAAATCAAAGGTTTCCTCCTGCAAGCACCCTTTTTCCCTGAGGTATTCCGAATACTTTTTTAAAAGGGTTTTGGTCGCTACCCTACCCGTATGCAGCACCTCCCCAAATCCAAACGGGGCATCTAGCAAAGGGTTATGGTTTTCCCGAATTTGCAGGGAGAGAAAGGGCTGTAGTTGGGGCCGGTCTGCCGCCTGAAACCAATTATTTTGTTCTTCTACTGAAGCAAAACGACGTAATACCGGAAGTTTATAATCCAGTTTGGTCTGCAATTTTTCTTCCAGCTGTGTATAGAATGGCAGGGCTATTTCCAGTTGCTCCTGTGCCCGCCAGGCCGGAGTAAAGCGTTTTAAAATGACGGGGTTATAGAGACCTCCGGCTACCACGGAAGCTTGTTGTGACTGATCGCTTATACAGATAAACGATTTGTTGTGCTGCTCCAGCAATTCACAAAAGGCTGTTCCCGCAAGCCCCAGTCCCACCACGAGATAGTCTACCATGGCGCAAAGGTAGGAATTCGCACAGCCATATTGAAGCCGGCTTAAAACACAAAAAAAGCGCCGCTTGTCAGCGGCGCTTTCTTATCTGAATTGAATTGGAATTGTTGTAAGGCTAATAGGCCCACATATCCTGTTCGCGGTCCCGAATCTGCTCTTTGATGCGATTAGATTCAAGCAATTGGAACAGGGCGTTGTCTGCTATGTATTCGGTGATTTCGCGATCTCCTTGTACATTGTCTTCCTGATAGATCATCCCATTGAAACGCCTCGAATTAAGAAGCATATCAAAGGACAGGGGCTGGGCAGAATTCCTCTGGTTAAAGACCTTGGCCTTATGGAGGATCTGTCGTGCACTTGGGTACCATACCCAGAACAATTCTACTTTGTTGCTCTCCGGGTCAACAGACTCATCATCGATGAAGTTGACATCGGGAGCCACAGGAGCAATACCAAGAATTCGGTACTTTAGTTCCCCCTGGCGTTTATCGAAATACCAGATTCCTTTTATACGATACTCTTCGATCTCAGCAGCCGTAATATCCCTTCGGTTTACGAATTCTTCGGAGAGTTGTTCCCCGGCATTGATCTGTTCATATCCCAGGTCAGTGGTATCGATTTTAGTCAGGGTAGCTTCCAGGTCACTGAACTTTCGTTTCTCTGTGAAATATGAATCCACATAGACATCCTCCAGATTTCCATTCTTGATGTTTTTCATCAAAACATCGTAAAGGGACCTCCTGTCTGAACCAATATTAATGGTGTCAAGAGGATAATAGAGGGGAAAGTTCACCCGCTCATCGAGATCAACGACTTCCCAAATGGTTTTGGACCAAAGGATATCCCTGTCGTCCACATACCCATAGGGTAAAGGTTGGTCGTTGTCTGCCGCTACTTGAGCTGCGGTCTTCTTACCTATTTCCTCCGGCTTTTTGGCATTCAGGATATTGGCCTGAGCCGCCAAGGAAATCGGCAAGCAGGAAACCGCTGCGACGATAATTACATTCTTCCAATTCATAGATCTGTAAATTTTCAATTTTAGTTGGTTAGCTCTATAAGTACCGGAGATACCTTTTTGAGCTTATAACTTTTATTGTTAGTGATATATGCTTCGATATCAAATATCTGCAAGGCTTCGCCTCTTCTTGCCCTTTTTAAGGCAGACTTGGCACGTGCATCCAGTTTGTTACCCTTAACACTTACGGTAGGCTGACCAGGCACTTTAAATTTAAATCCGCTAATAGCCAGATTCAGATCAAAGTCAAAGTCTTCCAACAGCGCGCCAACGGTAGCGATTTCAAGGTTTCTCCTTGGCATTTTGGCTGATCCGGTTTCTCCCCGGACAGAACCAGCAGGCCTTGGGATATCCTTGATCCGGAATTCGGACTTGGAACTTACTCCCTGTCCGTCAGGCAGTGTACCTCGGGCAACTATAGTTACCGTCCTGCCGTTTCCAGGATTCATGATATACTGGCTACCGCTCCTTTTAGAAAGGCCGGGAGCAGATGCACTCACCTTATTGTTAGGTATTCCGGGAATGGATATAGACATCGGATTTGCAACCCCACGGTATACCACATTCATTTTATCCGCAGCGATCAAAGCCGCATTAGGCTTAGTAATCGTCGCAAATGTAGAGGACACAGGTACTTCTGTACGCTCTCCGTCCTGAATGAATACCAGGTTACCTTGAATCTTGTGATCTCCAGGATTTCCGGCGCTCACAGTCAGCTGCACCTTACCATCCTTGATCACATAATCCTTCCCTTCATTCAGTTTTCGTCCGTCAAGGGTAATGTTTACCTCATTGGGGCGTGTAGTGGCATCTTTACGTCCAAGCACTATGGCACCATCAAACTTTTCTCCCGCATAGAAAGCAGATTTTTCCTGCTCCAGCAACGTAGTATAGTTGGTCATAGAGATCTCACTGGTAAGCTGTCCTTCCAGCATGGCTTTGAGCGCATCCTGTTCAGTAGCTTTCACATCCGCCTGGATCTGGGTAATACGGGTCAGGGAAGCAATTAATGGGAAACCTTCGAACGTGTAGTTCAACCAGTCTACCTTTACGCCATCCCGACGTTCAACCTTACCTTTGGCATCACCCGTTTTGAATCGGGCATCAACCGCTTCACGTACTTCTGTGAATTCTTTTGGTAAAATCCCATTTACCTGAGCACGGTAATCATTGATCCTTTTCATGAATTCCTTTCCTCCCGGAGCGAGGTTATCGCCCTTGAAAAGTTTCTGATCCAGATAATCGGCTTTATCCATTACCTGATAGTCCTTGGGATCATCAATATCTTTGGTCATCTCTGACTTCAGGTTTTCCAGGTATTCATAATATTCCTGGGAGATTTGCTTGATCTTCTTGGCGTCTTCCAGAAGCGGACCAAATTTTTCCGCATTCTCAGAAGCTTTGGTTTCCAAACCGCTCAAGAAGGCAACATTATTCTCTGAGGTCTTCATATTGGAAGCTTCGAGCTTTTCGTTCATAATACCGAACGCGGCCAGAACTTCCTTACTCATATTTAACGCCAGCATTGCGATGAAAATCAAATACATAAGATTGATCATCTTCTGACGTGGTGACAATTTTCCTCCTGCCATGTTTTCTAATTAGTTTTTGATTATTAAATTGATTCGGGTATAACGGAAAAAACTAATTAGTTTCTGTTCATTGCAGTAAGCATACCTCCGTAAACACCATTAAGTGAACTGAGGTTAGAGGCAAGTGATTCCATTTGATCTTTAAGCGTAGTAGCGTTTTGTACCACCTCTTCATTGATAGTGGCCTGACGGCTTGCGCTATCTAACTGAACCTTGTACAGGCTGTTCAGAGACTCCATCTGGGCAGCGGCCGTAGATAACTCTTCAGAATATTTCTGAGTAGATTCCATTGCATCTGCAGTAGGAGCAATCCCTTTAGCTGCATCTTCGAAATTGCGAATGCTTTCTCCAAGACTAGTCATAAGTTCAGCATCAACGCCTGCCTCTTTCAGGAGGTTATCCAATTTTTTGGACAACAGGCCTTCTGCTTCTTTTGCTTCTTTTACTTCGTTTTTACGACTGCCGGCACCTCCGTTTAATTCGGGGTAAACCAAAGACCAGTCGTACTCGTCTTCCACAGGCTCGAAAGCACTGATGGCAAAAATAAGGGCTTCTGTAATAAGACCTACTGCCAGTAACAAACCTCCTGTAAGGAATCCAATTTCCCAGTGCAGGATTTTGAAGAGGGCCCCGATGATAACCACGGAAGCTCCAAGGCCGTACGCCATGTTAAATAGTTTCTTTGTTGATTTTGACTGTGCCATAATTAAAAATTTAATTTAAGTTTAATGTTAAATAAGTATTTGGTTTTCTATTTGGTTTTCGTATTCATTATTGTGTTGAGTCTTCTTCACCCATGTAGTCCTGAACGGTTCGGAAACCGATATAACTCCTGGCCGAATCCTGGTACTCGTAATCTCTTGTAGATACCTGCAAGAAATAAGCGACGTCTTTCCATGATCCTCCCCGGATTACCTTTCGGGCATTGTTATTTGAATCCGCATTCGGGTTCATGGTAGAGGCATACTCATAAGAACCTGGGAAATAGCTGGAATTGGTCCACTCAGCCACGTTACCTGCCATATTGTACAGGTTATAATCATTAGGCTCATAGGATTTGGCCTCAACAGTATACAAAGCCGCATCGGCCGCGTAATCCCCGCGCTGAGGCTTAAAGTTGGCCATAAAGCATCCGGTGTCACTAATTACATAAGGACCACCCCAGGGATAAGAACCTCCCTCAATGCCTCCTCGGGCTGCATATTCCCATTCTGCTTCTGTGGGAAGCCTGAATCGGTTTACGAATTGTTTTCCACGATCTTTCTGGTCATCATTCTTGAACTTGGTCCTCCAGTGACAGAATGCACGGGCCTGTGTCCAGGAAACCCCCACAACAGGATAGTCACTGTAGGCGTCATGCCAGAAATAATCATTGTGCATGGGTTCATTATAGGAATATTCAAAATCACGGATCCAAACTGTGGTATCCGGATAAATCTCAAGTTCATCCGTTTTGATAAATTGTTTTCTCCTGCCGTCTCTTGAACGTGCAGCTGCCTCGATATCCATCCAGGTATAGTTGTATTTCAGCTGGGTGATATCCAGAATCCGCTGTCCATTGTAGGATTCTTCTATAGGCAGGTAAAGAGAGTCCATGACCTCAGCGTAGTATTCATCCGGATAATCGGAGGTATCCCAGATAAGGTCTTCTTCAGTATTAAGGGCATAACCCTCATATCCTGATTCCCCCATTCCGGCATAATTATCCATCATATACTTGTCGTATACAGACATCCTTGTGGTATCGGCACTTTTAAAAGCAAAATCTCCAATCCCACCGTCATCCGGTCCCAGGCCTAACTCGTCAGCGAGCTTAGCCAGTTTGAACCTTGCAATGGAATCGCGAACCCATTCTACAAATTGTCTGTATTCACTATTGGTGATCTCGGTATCATCCATATAGAAAGAACGTACGGTAACTGTTTTGGTAGGAGCGTTCTGGACCTGGGCCACATCTTCCTCGGCCTTACCCATTATAAAAGAACCCCTGGGAATGAGTTCCATCCCGTAGGGTTTTTCAGGGTGCCATTTTTTACCCTGAACCCCAACGAGTTCTCCTTTTGTTTTGGACCCACAACTTGTGAGTAAAAAAACAAACGCTAATGATGATAACAATAGCTTCTTCATACTTTAGGTTAAATTTCGATTTAGACTTTAACGCGGTAACGCCAATTATTAAACCTTAAACAGCGTTTTAGGCAAATTATTGTATTTCCCCGCCCTATCACCTTAAATTATTTCCAATTAGTTAAATCCTTTCTTGTAGGCTTTAAACCACCGATCCGGAATATTTTGATCGCAAGCGTCCAGATAGTCTTTCTCGGTGCATGGTAATAACGCGGGTGAACCTGATTTAGTATGTGAAGATACTAGGGATGGAACCTCAACCCACCACCTTTGGGTGAGCAGGCTTTTGAAGAATACGAGTTCTTCCGTTTCTGTTGGAACAATGAACTTGGTGAAGTTTTTGCTTTTGGAGTCCGGATATTCCCTGATTCTGAAGTTGTGGCCTTCTATAAAATACCAGATAATCTGGGCGATCAGCTGGAAGGCCTGGATATTGTTCTCTGCCTCAAAAACGCCAAAGGCAGAAACCTTGTCGCTTATCCCGGCATAACGGGCTATGGAACAAATCTCCCGTCCGTTAAAACCGTTGGGAGAAAAGTTTTTGGAGCCGTTTATTTCACTGGATTTGATGGCCCTGAAATCCAGACTAACCAAATGCGCATTTCGAAGCACTGGTTCAGCCAGTGTTATATCTGAGGCAATCTCCCCCAAACGATACGCATCAAAGAACAGGCGATCCATCAGGTCTACCTCTTCCTGAGCATTGAAATAACTCTGATAACCGATATTGGAAAAGTTGAAAAGATTATTTGGTTTTTCGGTGATGATTTTGCTCATATAAGAATGAGAGGATATAAGCTCCTCATCAATACCGAAATCGAAACGGCTGTCTATAGAGACCAGGTTTACCATATCCTTTATCCGGTCATAGGCACGGTACATGGGATACGTTATGTCCTGGGTGGGACCGATAAGGATTGGGATGATATCTTCTTCAAGGAGTCCGGCTACGATTTCCTTAACCACAAAATAGGTGTCCTCTACCTTTTCTCCTTCTTCTATGTTTCCGAGGTCTACCAGGGAAGCATTCCAATTCCCCATCAAAAGGCGGTAAAACTGGATACGAATCTGAGCCAGGTCCAGTTTCTCAGGTTTTTTCTCAAAGGCATTCCTGGATTCATTTACCCCGAGCAGGGCAAAATTTACATTCGCAAGAACCGGAAGGCCATCTTTTTCGGTATGTATATGGATATGCCTGCCAATGGCCTGCGCAGGCAAAAACTCATTATGGGCCAAAACCTGATCTGCTACGGGAACTAGAAAATCAAACGCCATGCCCTTTCTTTATGTTTTGGATTTTCTGGTTTTCTTCTTGGGTGCTTTCTTAGCCAACAGGGTTTGCGCCTGCTCCAGAGTTACACCCAGGGGATCAACGTCTTTTGCCAACTCAACCTTGGTTTTTCCTTTAATAATATTGTGTCTCCCCCATCTTGCTTTTTCGATACGAATCCCTTCCTCCGGCCATTCGTTTACTAACTTCTCGGCCTCTTTCTTCTTTTTGTCTTCGATAAGTTGGGCAATGTCTGCCTCAGTCAGCGCATCAAAATTATATTTTTTCCCTACGCTGATGAATATGCCATTCCATTTTATAAAAGGTCCAAAGCGGCCTTTTCCCTTAGTTACCTCATGACCTTCGTAATGTGCTATAGGAGCATCCGCTCTTTCCTTGGCTTTCACCAGTTCTACCGCACGTTCAAAGTCCACATCAAATACACTTTCTCCTTTATCCAGGGAAACAAATTTCTTTCCGTACCGTATATATGGACCATATCGGCCAACATTGGCCTGCAGTTCTTCCCCATTATACTCGCCAAGTGAGCGCGGCAACTTAAAGAGGTCCATAGCCTCTTCATAGGTAATTGTATTTAGCGACTGGTCGGGTAAGAGGCTCGCAAATACCGGTTTTTCTTCTTCGTCAACCGTTCCGATCTGCACCATAGGGCCAAACCTGCCAAGCCTTACAGCTACCTGCCTTCCCGAATCCGGATCAGTCCCCAATATGCGTTCACCACTGGCGCGTTCTGCCGTGGCCTCCACCTCGGTTACATTGGGGTGAAAGTCCTCGTAAAATTCACGCATCACTTTTTGCCAGTCTTCTTCCCCTGAGGCGATCTCATCAAATTCTTCTTCCACCCGGGCTGTGAAATGATAATCCAGAATATTGGCAAAGTGGGCTACCAGAAAATCATTGACAATCATACCGATGTCTGTAGGGACCAGCTTGCCCTTGTCAGACCCTACCTTCTCGGAAAGGATGTTGGATTTGATCGTTCCGTTTTTCAGGGTGAGCTGATTGTATTTTCTTTCCTGCCCCTCTACGGTTCCCTTTTCAACATATCCCCTGTTTTGGATGGTTGATATCGTGGGTGCATAAGTTGAGGGCCTCCCAATGCCGAGTTCCTCCAATTTTTTAACCAGGGTAGCTTCCGTGTAACGATAAGCCGGACGTGTAAAGCGTTCTGTAGCTACCAGCTGCTCATTGGTCAGGGCTTCTCCCTGATTCATGGCAGGTAGTAAACCTCCCTGTTCTTCTGCATCCTCTTCATCCTTGCTTTCGAGATAAACTTTAAGGAAGCCGTCAAATTTAATTACCTCACCACTGGCTGAGAATTGCTCATCATAGCTGTTGGATCCTATTTTGACCTGCGTGCGTTCCAGTTTGGCATCGCTCATTTGTGAGGCAATGGTCCGCTTCCAGATCAATTCATATAAGCGTGCCTGATCCCTTTCCAGGGATGGGCTCTGTAATTTCATATCCGTAGGCCGAATAGCTTCATGTGCCTCCTGGGCCCCTTTGGATTTTCGGTTATAGTTTCGCACCTGGCTATATGCTTCGCCATAAGCACCTTCAATGGCATGCCGCGCTGCGTTCAATGCTTCCTTGGACAGGTTTACGCTGTCTGTTCTCATATAGGTAATCAGCCCGGCTTCATATAATCTTTGGGCCACCTGCATGGTGCGGGATACTGAAAAGAAAAGCTTCCGGGAGGCCTCCTGTTGCAAAGTCGAGGTTGTAAAAGGTGCCGAAGGGGATTTTTTTGCAGGCTTTTTCTCCAGACTGGCTACGCTAAAATTCGCCCCGATATTCTTTTGTAAAAAAGTCTCGGCTGCTTCCTGTGTTGAAAAGGTTTTGCCCAAACGCGCCTGGAAGGTTTGTCCTTGCTGCGTCAAAAACTGCCCGATTACCCGATAAGAAGCCTTAGGGGTAAAAGCAGTTATTTCGCGTTCGCGCTCCACGATCAATCGCACCGCGACAGACTGTACCCTTCCAGCAGATAAGCCCGGTTTCACCTTCTTCCAAAGTACTGGAGAAAGCTCATAGCCTACCAGGCGATCCAGAACTCTTCTGGCCTGTTGTGCATTGACTAAATTGTAATCGATATCTCTGGGATTCTCAATGGCCTTTTGTATAGCCGACTTGGTTATGGAATTAAATACAATCCTCTTGGTTTTATTACGGTCCAGATTGAGGGTTTCCACCAAATGCCAGGAAATGGCTTCCCCTTCGCGGTCTTCATCACTGGCCAGCCAGATGGTATCTGCTTTCTTTGCCAGTTCCTTTAACTTTTTTACGACGGGTTTCTTGTCGGCATCGACAATGTATTTTGGCTTAAAATTATTGTCAATATCCACCCCAAGCTCCTTAGAAGGTAGGTCGGCAATATGTCCGAAACTGCTCGCCACTTTATAATCCTTCCCCAGGAAACGTTCAATGGTCCTTGCTTTTGCAGGGGATTCTACAATAACTAAATTCTTTGCCATGCACAGGTTTTTGTGGGAACAAAAGTATAGGAATTTTTTTATTTGATGCGTTTACCCCTTCAGACCGGTTTTAGCATGACCACTGGAAATACGCAAATTAATGTGTATTTTAGATAGCTTAAGAACACTATCCTATGAAAGTCATCACCCTATTCCTGGTCGGTGTATTGCTGATCCTCCCCTTACAAGAAAATGAAGCACAAAGAAGAAAGCAGAAGGCCCCTGAAGTCTCTTATGACGAAACCCTTTATCAAGGGATCAGCTGGCGGCAACTGGGCCCTTTTCGGGGGGGTCGCGCCGGAACGGTTTCCGGGGTTCTGAATAATCCCAACCTTTATTATATGGGTACAGCCGGAGGCGGTGTTTGGAAAACGGAGGATGCAGGAAGCACCTGGAGTTGCATCTCTGATGGATATTTTGGAGGTTCTATCGGTACTATAGCCGTCTCAGAATCGGACCCCAACATCCTCTATGTGGGAGAAGGGGAACAGACCCTCAGGGGCAATGTTTCTTCCGGGAATGGCATGTGGAAGAGTATGGATGCCGGCAAGAGCTGGGAGTTTATCGGGCTCGAAGGCTCGGAACATATCGCACGGATCCGGATTCATCCCCGTGACCCCAATCTCATCTATGTAGCTGTTATTGGAAACCTCTGGATACCAAACAAAACAAGAGGCGTATACCGTTCACGTGATGGGGGGCAAAGCTGGGAACGAATCCTGTATGTAAGTGACAAAGCCGGGGCAGGCGACCTTGTTATGGATCCCAACAATCCCAGGATTCTCTACGCCTCCACCTGGCAGATGAAAAGGAATGGATATCGTATGGACAGTGGCGGGCCAGACAGTAAGTTGTTTAAAAGTACGGATGGGGGCGATAGCTGGAAGGAGATCTCAAACATGCCGGGGCTTCCCGAAACTCCCTGGGGTATTGTGGGTATTGCCGTATCTCCTTTGAATTCAAATCGTATATGGACCATTATCGAAGCTGCCGATGGAGGTGTATTTAGGTCCGATGACGGAGGAGCAAGCTGGGAGAAGGTCAACGAAAACAGAGCCCTCAGACAACGGGCCTGGTACTACAGCCGCATTTATGCCGACACCCAGAATGTCGACAAGGTATATGTTATGAACGTGAGTTATGGGGTTTCCACCGATGGAGGAAAAACCTTTACCCTTAAAAATGCTCCACACGGGGATCACCACGACCTTTGGATCGACCCCAATAATAATAACAGGATGGCTATTGCTGATGATGGAGGGGCTCAGATCTCCAATGATGGTGGCAACAACTGGTCTACCTATTCCAATCAACCAACAGCTCAGTTTTACAGGGTAACTACGGACAACCACTTTCCCTATCGCATTTATGGTGCCCAGCAGGACAACAGTACGGTGCGGATCCTTAACAGAACCTCCGGAAATTCGATTACCGAAAGAGACTGGGAACCAACGGCCGGAGGAGAAAGCGCCCACCTGGCCCCTGACCCCAACAATAATGATATTGTATATGGGGGTACCTTCAAAGGCTATATGATGCGCCAGGACCACTCGGTTGACCAAACCCGGTCTGTCAACGTATGGCCCGATAACCCGGCTGGTTCGGGAGCAGAAGTAATGAAGTATAGATTCAACTGGAACTTCCCCGTAATGTTTAGTATCCATAATCCGAAACGCCTGTATGCAGGTTCCAATTTCCTGCATGTTACAGAAAATGAAGGACAGTCCTGGAAAGTGATTTCACCCGACCTTACCCGGGCTATCCCGGAAACGATAAAATCTTCCGGGGGTCCCATCACCCAGGATAATACCGGAGCAGAATTCTACTCCAACATTTTAGCCATGGCCGAATCCCCAAATGAACCCGGAGTGATATGGGTAGGGAGCGATGACGGCCTTATCCATATAACGAGGAACAATGGGGAAAGCTGGGAAGACATTACCCCTCCATCCGGGATGTCTCCCAAACTCAATATGATCAATTGTATCGACCCCAGTCCGTTTAAAAAGGGAACGGCATATGTAGCAGCAACATCATACAAGTTCGGGGATTATACCCCCTACCTCTACAAGACGGAAGACTATGGTAAAACCTGGAGCCTCATTACCAAAGGAATCAGGAACAACCATTACACCAGGGCCATTCGATCAGACAAAGTCAGGGAAGGTTTGTTGTATGCCGGTACAGAATGGGGCATGTACATTTCTTTTGACGATGGTGCCAGCTGGAAACCTTTTCAGCTAAACCTCCCGATCACTTCAATCCGGGATCTTCATGTGCGTGACAACGACCTCATCGCAGCAACTCACGGCAGGAGTTTTTGGATGATAGATGACCTGACTCCCCTGCATCAACTTTCCGCAGATATGTCAAAACAAGATGCAGTGTTGTTTAAGCCAGATCAGGCCTATCGTATGCAGCAATCCGGTTGGGGACGACCAAACCCAAAACTGGAGGGATCTAATCACCCCAATGGGGCCATTATCAATTACTATATCCGGGAATTTAAAGAAACAGATACTGTGCGTATTGAAATCAGGGAGGCCAACGGCACTTTGATTCAGGATTTCTCAAACCATGCGAAGGAAGACAAAAACAATCCCGCTTCTACAAAACCGCTCAAAGTTAAAACCGGGGGTAACCGCTTTATATGGAACATGCAATATCCTGGCTTTTCGGCATTCAAGGGTATGGTATTGTATTCCTCCCCTAACCGTGGGCCCAAAGCAGTACCCGGGACATATAAGGCAGTACTTCATTATAATAGCGAGATTGCGGAAGCAGATTTAACCATTGTAAAAGATCCCAGGCTACCCAACAGCCAGCAGGATTTTCAGGAACAGTTTGACTTTCTCATGGCCGTAAGGGATCAGGTGAGTCGGGCAAACCAGGCAATTGTAGAAATACGAAGGGTTAAGCGCGACCTCGATTACCTCAAGGGAAAGGCGACAGACCAGCAGGAGTTAAAGGCAATGCTGCACGATTTTGAGACCAAACTGACTGAAGTGGAAAACAACATCCACATGACAAAAAATCAAAGCCGGCAAGACCCCCTGAACTATGGAATTCGTATAAATAACCGACTCGCATTCCTGATGGCTGATTCTCAGCGGGGAGATTATCCGCCAACCAACCAGGCCCGGGAATTTTTTGTGGAGATCAAAAAGGAACTGGACCTGGAAATTACCAGCTTAGAAAAGCTGATGAACACCTATGTGGGCCAGATCAATAGTAGCATAAGCGATAGCCAGATTAAAATGATCTCCGTTAATTGAGCTTAGAGGGGAAGAGAATTGAGCAGGCTGATCCCTTCCTCACTGTATTCGTATTGATAGAGAATATCATCCCCTACCATGAGCAAATGGTTAGATAATGGGATAACATCAAAGGTTACGATATCTTCAAAATGGTTTAGGAGTTCCAGGTTGTTGACATCCGTTTTGTTGTAAACCTTAAGGCCTGAAGCCCCATCGCATACAAAGAGTTTCTCTTCTTTTACCCCGAGTCCATAAGGCTCATCCATGGGATAGCTAACGGCAAGTTCGGGATTGGAAATATTTGAAATGTCAACGATAAACAAACCGCTTTCTGTTGCCCCGCAATTGTTTCCTCCCCTAAGGGTAACATAGGCGTAATCCCCATCTACCACGACAGGGTCGCAAGCCGTACCGTGCTGAAATTCCGAAACGAACTCGGGTGATGCAGGTACAGATAAATTGTAGATATACATTCCCCGCATGCTGCCCAGAAAGAGGTATTGCCCATTGTAGAAGATGGTTTCAATATCAAATCCGGCATAAACATCTTCCAGGTCTACCGGGTTTTCCAGATCGCTAATGTCGAATACATTAATGTTATGGCTGTCCACAGCATAGAGATAATCTTCAACGATCTTGAAACGCGCCAGGGAACCTCCCTGTCCAACATTTCCGGCATCATTAGCTTCGGCAAAAAGGATATCTACCTGCCCCCATCGTTGTTCATATTCAGAAATAAGGCGCCTTTCCGTGACCACTTCCCAACCGATCAGGATTTCATTCTCATAGTCCCAATTGCCATACTCGAAGAAGTCCGCTTCTACCGGCCAAACAACATTATCCCTGAGGACGTTCTCAAGCCGGTTAACAATTTGTATGTTTCCGATATCAGAAATATCAAATACCATCAAATCCGTGATGCTGTCGGCATACAAATAATTGTCCTTAACGGAAATGTCCACATTCCCGGCTATCTTGATAAAAGATATTTTTTGTGGATTGCCAGGATCACTGTTGTCTATCACATGTACCCCCTTGTATTTATCGTTTACAAATATGTATTGATCATAGGCATAGATCTTTCCCGATTCATTTACAGGTATTGGGGCAATGATATCCACGCTATTCTTAAATTCTTCCACACTCATGGTAAGGGGACGTGCTACGAGGTAATCTTCATATAATTCGTCATTATTTTTCTCACAGGAATTCAAAGTGAGCAGAAAGC
>JABDRK010000339.1 GCA_013041785.1 Eudoraea sp. | reverse complement strand
ATACTTTGGCAATGGGAATGTTGAATACAGCTCCGGCGGAAGTTTTTACGGTATCTGCAGTGACCGGTGCCGAGCCCGAACTCAGGATGACGATCCCATCCACTCCGGTACATACGGCGGTGCGAATTATCGCCCCAAAATTCCTGACATCCGATACCCGGTCCAACAAAAGAAAAAGTGGCTTCTCTTTTGCTGAAGTTACCTCATTAACCAGGGTTTCAAAGTCTTGAAAAGAAACTGGTGAGATGGCCGCGATTACGCCCTGGTGATTTTTTCGCGAAAGTCGGTTTAGCTTTTCTACAGGCACAAAGGAATGACCAATACTCTTTTTTTTCAAGAGGGTCTCCAGTTCCTTGAATAAATCGCCTCTAAGGCCTTTTTGGATAAAAACCTTATTGATAGACTCCCCGGCAGAAATGGCCTCTATAACTGCCCGGATACCATAAATAAAGCTTTCACTTTTCATATTAGACATGATTTACTTTTTTCAGCTGTTCCGGTATATAGGCAGTCCATGAAATCTTAAACCGATCAGGGTCCTGGAATGACTTTATAAGCCAAGGGCCATGATTTCGGGAGCATCTTTGTTGTAATGATAGGCCCTCCAATAGAAACCAGGGGCAGAGTATTTCCATACAACCTCTCCATCACGGGTTACTTCCCACAAGCCGAAATCACCTTCTGTAATCAGAATATTACCGTTGGGCAGTTGTACAGCACCGGAAACTTTCGGGGCGTATAAATCCGGATGGGTAAAAGACCAGGTAATTTCCGGTTCGTTATCCGTATCGGGCAGCAATGAAAATGGACTTGGAAGCCGTAACTCATACACGGTGGATTGATCCAACCCATTTCCGTTAGAATATATCAACATCTTGCCTAGGTCATCTCCCTGAAGGAGGTTGGGGTAGTGGTTGTTGTAGAATAAGCGGGTGCCTGCTGTATTCCGGTAAGCTTCCGGATTTCCGAAGCGGTAAATAAGATCGCCCCCTTTGTTGAAATTACCTCCTGTATGTCCGGCAGCCTCTTCTGAGGTAGTACTGTGATCAATGACCCACACTTCGTGATAGAAATTAACGCTAATGTAGATTACATCATTAACAGCATCGTAAGTCAGGGCGTTGGCATGCATGATGTCTCCGTCTTCCTGGGGGACAAAATTCAGATCGATAAGTTCAGGATGTTCCCCTACATTTCCATAGTTTTCCTTGGTATCATCATGATCCTGAATAAGGTGGTCCCAGGCATGCCATTCCCAAACGATTTCATTGGTCTCCGGATTTACTTCGATAACGGCTTCAGGATACACATCTATTCCGAGGTCAGACCCCGCATTTTCTGCAACGTCTGCAGCTCGTTTTTCCCAAACCAGGGTAATAACATTTCCATTTGGGAGTAACTCTACATCATGGTGGGTTTCTGCTTCCTCCGAGGAATAGTCAAAATTCCAGAGTACATTTCCGTCTTTATCGGTAAACTGCAGTTTTCCTCCCTGCCCGCCAAATGTGATTTTTGGGGTTTCTGCTTCGAGTGAAGCCAGCAAACGTTCATCAGGAAGCCAGACTACATCGTTTCCAATGTTGCTGTTCAACGGCCACTCGTAGAGCGTTTCTCCCTGTTTGTTGATCAAATATACCCTATTGGATGCCGCATTGTTAATCAGGATATAATTGTTGTCCACAAGTGCCCTGTTCAGGAATTCTACAGGGCTGTCCGATGCATCATTGCCGTCTCCCGAACTATCATCATCCTGTCCGTCTGGATCCGGAATGTCCGATGGTTGTTCCGTATCCGTTTCTACATCGGGATTTTCAGAATCCTTATCACAGGAATACGTAAAGAGTAAACCTGACAAGAGAGCCATTATCCAAATTTTCTTATTCATAGCCAATATTTAGGATACGAGGAGCGCTCAGCGAAGGTCCTATAAGGGTTGTTCATTTAAAAAACGAACCGCCTGTATAAGGTCATACTCTTTTTTGATATTGAGTTTGTTTTCTTTCAGAAAAGCCTGCAAATTGCTGCGTGATTCTGAAGAAAGCATGTTCAGAAGCTTTTTATTCTTGAGCTCAATTTCATCAACCCTGTTTTTTCCCTCCATTTCCAGGTAATATTCGGTGTAGTGCGTGAATTTACTTGGCACAGCCTGTACAAAGGAGTTTTCTGCCTTTTTACCTTCTGTGTATTTTACATAATGCCGTTTGTACAGACGATTATTGCCTTCCAGGGTTAATGCTGTGAGATAACCGTTCAGTGTTTTTCCGTCCTTATCTATAAATGTTTTAAATGATGTCTTTTTTCCATCAAGGAGAATTGCAATCTTCTTATCCCGACCTAATGCACGGATACCTTCATTTTCATTATTCTCCATTTTTATTTCAATTTCCTGGTTCAGGGCATTGTAGCGGTAGAAAATGGGCCCGAGTTTCTCTTCTTCGTAGAACAGGGCCGTTTTTTGAAATTCGTTATTGGTGTAGGGAGATCCCTTAAAGTCATCCAGGTTAAAGGTCCTTTTTTCGAAAGCATCGGTAATAGGACCCAGTAATCCCTGTATTTGGGCTGTGCTGCCAGCATTAGCTCCTCCGGAAGACATATTGCTCTGCACCTGCCCGGTATACTGTCCCGCTGCCGGGATGATTATCATTCCAAAAAGGGCAACAAATAGTGATTTTTTCATAGTATTCATTATAATATTTTTTAAAGCGTTTTAAATATAGGATTTAATTTATCTGATAAAGTAGGGATTTCTCATTATTTCTACCTACCCAAAGCAGCTTTTTTTGATCAACTTCAATAATCTGCATATCTTTTACATTGCCACGAATATATAATCCTGTTTCAGTTTGGGGAAGGGTATAATATCCTTGTTGTGTATCAGAAATTAGGGTAACTCCCGATACAGCGTCTAAGCGCGGGGTCTCTACCTCGGTTTCATAAATATTACCCCCGAGAATAAGATCTTCATAACCATCCTGATTAACATCTACCTTGGCAACAGTCATTACAGGAATTTGTTGGGCATCAACAGGCAGTGGGATTTTCTCAAACTGCATATCTCCTTTGTTCAGCAAAAGAACCGATCTGAACTCGGTCACTTCTTTGGCATAAGATTCCTCCAGCTTTTCTCCATATACGTCTATCAAGGTGGCACTTGCAAATTCCTTATAGCTTTTATATTTATCGGCTATAAAAGGCATCTGCTGTGAGGAACACTCCCTGCCACGAACCGGTACGTATTCTCCCTGATATTTTTTGCTTAATACAATATCATTCGTGCCGTTATCATCAAAGTCCGTAGCGTAGACTTTAAACGGTTTTTCACGACTGGCTTTGAATTTTAAATTGAGCCCGGCATTACCCAGGATATAATCAGGTTTTCCATCCCCATTTACATCGGTTTCGGTAACCGACAGCCACCACCCCTTGTCATCTGGAATACCTGCTTCTTCGTTAACCCGCTGAAAGACCCCTTCGTTGTTTTTAAAAAAACCAAGACTGCTCCATTCCCCGACCGCAATGATATCTTCCCATCCATCATTGTTAAAATCGGTGACCAGCAAGTCATTAACGATGCCAAAGTCCATGAATCCTGGTCCGATTTCTTCCGTTGCATTTACCAGACTACCCTCATCATTACGGTAAATGGACGAGGGAGCATGTTTGGGGTAGTTTTTAGGGATGATCCTGTTACCAACGATAAGATCGGTGTCACCATCCTGGTCAAAATCGAGCGAGACTACCGCTTTTCCACTCTCGGCATATCCCACCAAAGCAGGAATTTCTTTTCTTGAAAAATTACCAGATCCATCATTTATATATACCCGGTCTTCATAGAAGGAGGAATAGGGCTCAAATTCATTACCCCCGCTTACCACATAAAGATCCAGATCCTTATCTCCATCCAAATCAAAAAAAGCAGCCTCCATGTCTTCATATCCGGAATCATCAGTGAATGCCCGGGGACTCATTTTTGAAAATGATCCATTGCCCTGGATAAATAGTTGTCCGGCCTGCCCTGCAGCCCCACCTATAAAAACGTCCTCCTTATTGTCGCCATTGACATCGGCCTTGGCAATACAGGGACCTAATGTAGATTGCTTATAGGGCAACAATACTTCCTTGTAGAAGTCATCATATTCATTTTCCCTATGGGTAAAATCTAAATTCAGTGCTTCCGGGGATTGTTGGGCGAAAAGTCTATCTGATTCGGCCGTTTTCCTCTTGGATTTTGCGTTCTTTTTATTGAAAACCAAAGCAGTGTTGGCAGCAACCGCGTATTGCTCTTCAAAGCGTCCATCAGGCCATTCCACACGTACGGTATCCACCTGTTTGTCTTCCCCAATCCCGAAATGTGCAAAGGGGCTGTGGGCCGACATATATCCCCGCACTCTTTTGGTTTCTACCATTTGGGTCTGGCCGTTATTTTTTAGGAAAACCCGGGCAAAAGGCTCAGAATGATCAGCCTCCAGATTCACTTTAATATAATTACCCAAACCTTCGTCTACGGAGAGGTTCTGATATAAAAAGGCGTTATTGTCCATATTGTTGACCACCACGTCCAGATCCCCATCATTATCCAGATCTCCCAGGGCGGCTCCGTTGGAAAACGAAGGCTCACCGAGGCCCCATTGGGCGGCTACATTTTTAAAGCTTAACTGCCCGTCATTCCGATACATGATATTGGAAAGTTTTTCAGAAGGCATGGCATTGTACAATTGGGTTTTCACCTCCAGGGGCACCTGATTACCATAGCGCTGCCTGGCTTCAAATACTTGTTGCTGCAGGTCATTATCAAGGGCGTAACGCCGGTAGCCATTGGTAACATAAACGTCTTTATCCCCATCCAGGTCAAAATCATTCATGAGCACAGACCAGCTCCAATCTGTATTGGCCATTTTAGTCAGTTGGGCGATATTGTTATAGAGGTCATTCCCGATGTTTAAATGCAGGGAATTAAACATGTACTGGTGGTGATATCCTGCCGTGTTCACCAGGTAGTTGAACCGATCTGTATTCATCGAAGCCATTAGGGTTTTCGACCGAAAGTGGTCACTGGAGGCCATATCGAGGACAAAAATATCCTGAAGCCCGTTGTTATCCACATCGGCCACGTCTATCCCCATTCCATAAAATGATATTTGCTGGGTGAAGTCCTTGATGCGATCGCTAAAAGTGCCGTCACCATTGTTAATAAACAAGGCATCCGGAATATAGTAATCACTGGCCAGGTATATGTCCAGTAAACCATCCGTATTTAGGTCGCTCACCATAAGGCCCAGTCCGAAAATAGGCCGTTCTATGCCCGCAGCCCTGGTCACGTCTGTGAATTTACCCCCATCGTTCCTGTAGAGTCTGGAACTATTAAAGCGCACATATTCTTCGTTCCCCTCTATCATTTGATATAAGGTAATCGGATCTACCCCATACAATTCATTCTCGTTCATTACAATACAGTCCAGATCCCCGTCATTGTCATAATCGAAGAAGGCCGATTGTGTGCTGATCCCCATATCTGCAATGCCATAAGCCTCTGCTTCTTCTGTAAAGGTGCCATCCCGCTGATTGATAAAGAGCAGGTTTTTTCGCTGTAACCTTTGGTTGGGGCCACCCTGTGAGAAGTAGATATCCATCCAGTTATCCTGGTTGATATCGACAAAAGTGATACCGTTGGTCCACTGTTTGCCCTTATTGATTCCTGAATCTTCTGTGATATCCTGAAAAACAAGGTCTCCCTGATTAATGAATATTCTGTTGTTGACCTGGTTCCCGCCGAAGACAATATCTTCCAAACCGTCATTGTTTAAATCTGCGATCCCCACACCTGAACCGTTGTAGAAATAGTCAAAATTGAACAGGTTTTCCAGGGTACTTAAATCTTCGGTAATTGCGTTTTCGAAATACAATTGGCTGTGCGCACTGTTTACCTGTTTAAAGACAGGCTGTGTGGTCTCATTTAAAGCCGAATCGCCATCTTTAATGTTAGCTTCGTTTTTATCCTGTTGACATGAAAAAATCAGCAATATGCCTATTACGGATAAATACCGGTAAATGTTTAAAGGCCTTATGCGGGTAAATAAAATTAAATCAGCAAATGTCATGGGTATGCTTCGATTATCAAACGTATTTTGCGCTGAGGTTTACAAAATTACGGAATTTGATGCTGTAATTTTAGTAAGGCTTGTTAAATACGGCAGGGCACAGCAGTAGCTGTATAGTCCTTATCTAAATGGGGTAAAAAAAAAGCCCAAACTCAGTTTGGGCTTTTAAAACAATTGATATTGTTTCTATAGATTATTTGGACAGTAATCCAAAAGCTCTTCTCCTGCTGGTGGGTCAGGACCGAGATCAATTACGGTATTACCGTTGGCAGAAGTTATCTGGAAAGTAACTTCTGAATCCCAGGCTCCGGAGTTATAAACAATAGAAATAACTGATGATCCAGCCGGAACATTCACGATTACCTGAGCGCCAGAACCGGAATCCAATCCGACTTCAGTTGCTGTACCGTCTATTGTAACAGTCAGGCTCGCACCATTCCACCCATCACCGTAGGAATCCTGCAGATCAAAAATCCAGTCTCCTGCTGTTGGTATTGATGGAGCACAAACTACATTAGTAGTGTATAAGAATGGTGAACGGAAGAACGATTGGGTAAGCGTACCCGTGTTGTCATCGCTCGAAAAACTTCTTCCATCAGTCAGGTTCAATTCAAATCGAGTGGTAAACTGGTCACCTCCAAAAATTTGAGGTCCGGTTAAACCAAGAGCTTGCTGCATTTCTGCTGCAGTAATCGAATACTCCACTCTGGGATATCCAAATTCTCCGGCGGTAAATGCCGATGCAGGAATGTTTTCAACCAATACTTCATCCCTGTCATTGTCAGTTCCTCCTGCAGTATTATCGCGGAAGCCTACATATACATCCAGGGAAGCCAGTAAGTCTCCACCTTCCTGATCCTGCTCTTCCAGGATTACGGAAAATCCACCACCTGAAATAACTTGGTTTCCGACGTCATAGAGGGCTTCAGCCTCTATAGTCTCGATGGTTCTTAATATGGCTCCTCGTTGTTCCTGATCCACAATTTGATCAAAAACCAGGTCGCCCTCTTCACATGCTGTGAATGTGATAAGCATTCCAGCACCTAAGGTTACTAATAGTTTATTTATAAACTTTCTCATAATTCTCATCTTTATTAATTAGCTGGTGGGAATGTTGGACTTGCCGGGTTGGTATCCCAGAAAACCTGAGTCGTCAGATCTGTTCGCTGTGACAGATTCGGATTGGTAATCACTTCGTTCTGTGGAAACAGGAAGGTTCTTGGGAACGGTCCCGGATCTAATTCCCAGTTAGGAATTAAAGTAGAAGGATAACCCGTCTTACGATAGTAATTGTATGATTCGGCTGCACCTCCGTACAAGGTAATCCAGTACTGTTCCGCAAAGATATTCTCTTTGTCGTCACCTGATGCCGCATTAAAGTCTGCGATAACACCATCGATATAGGCCGTAACTTCTGCTGCATCTGGTTCTTCAGAAAGATCTGCATTAGCATCCAGGGCACCAAACCCTTGTACCTTTTCAATGTGCTTTTCTAATCCAGCTCTTAGGAAAGTAGCCTTATCAGCATCAGATGCTGCCATGTCACCTCTCCAGAAGTCAACATAGGAAGCCAGGATAATAGGCTCAATACCTGCACCTGCACCACCAAGACCTAATCCAACTACATCAAAACTACTATCGTCAAAACGTCCACCCGCAGGATAAACCCCTACGGCAGTTCTGGTAAAGTTATCCGGAGGTGTCCCCTGGTCGTTTCCATGAGACCTTCCCCAATAACCGTTAGGTACGCTACAATAGATTGTGAAACCGCCATCCGTCCAGTGAAGTGGTGGCACCTCCAATGAGCAGGCCAAAGTCTCTTCATCTGGTGGAGCATCTGCTCCAGGTGTGGCATCAACCTGTCGGTAGAAATAATATCTGATCCTGGGATCATCCTTTACCAGCATTTCATTCATTATCCAGTTAGACTGGTAAATGTTCGCCCCACTGGGTGTATAGTCAGCTGCAAAATCAGGATGACGTGTGTCAGGCTGTAATTCACTGGTTCCATACTGGAATTCAAAGTCATCATCATTATCTGAGATGAAGTTGTTTCGGGCAATAACCTGGTTGAAACCAG
>JABDRK010000334.1 GCA_013041785.1 Eudoraea sp. | reverse complement strand
GTCAGTACCCGATCCCACAAGATCAGGACTCCAAGCCCTATCACGGAAATTAGGGTGGCACCTGGGCTGATGTAACGAAAGGTGGTAAAAATTTCGGTAAAGGTGTTCCCCCCATCTTGAATGAATGAAAAATCTCCTTCCGGAGTGGCGTCATAGCCAAAGAAATGCGGGATTTGTTTCAGGATGATAATAATACCGATACCGGTAAGCATTCCCTTGATGACGGATGATGGGAAATAATACCCAATAACTCCGGCCTTGAGTACGCCAAACAGCAGCTGGATAATACCCCCGAGCACAACCGCAAGCAGGAAATTTTCAAAACTTCCCAGGGTAGCAATGGCTGTTAACACTATAGCAGCCAAACCGGCAGCAGGACCACTTACTCCTATATGGGACCCACTCAGGGATCCTACGAATATACCCCCTACAATACCGGCTATTAATCCGGAAAACAGGGGAGCTCCGCTGGCCAAAGCAATTCCCAGACAAAGGGGCAGGGCCACGAAAAAGACCACGATACTGGCAGGAAGATCATTTTTAAGATACTTGAACATAACATAAAGATATTTCATCCCGAAAGGACTATTCAGGATGGGTTTAACAATAAATTTAAAGCGGAAATAAAAAAGTGTTTACACCTTATGTTCGGGAGGAGGTAGCGGAATTTCCAAAAAACAGACTGGTCCTTTAATTACCGGGTCCGGGGAATAGTTGTTTGTATTTAGGTGAAAAGCATATGCGGAATAGTCGGCAGATTCCTGAACGATTTTTTCCTCGCTGGTGTCTTTCTTTCCCTGCTCGGATTGCTCTTCTTCGTTCTGGTTCAGGGAAATGAAGACACGTTCTTCATCAGTAGCCAGCGAAATTACAGGCGGCGCCATTATGGCCACTAACCATATAAATAGAAGTGTATAAATCGTATTTGCCTTGTACATACTCCGTAAATATAAGATTATGAAAGAGATATTTTGTTAAGGAATATTTAAAAATCTTTTAACAATCTTAGGGCATCATCAGGAAGCCAACCTACCTGACCATCGGACAGTTGAATCTTTTTCCAGTTATCAAACGCGTCCATGACATTCACTTTAGTTCCTTCGTGGAGTACGAAGGCCACATCACTCCGATCATTGGGTTCTGTCTTAACCGTGATCTCTTGGGCAAAGATGATAGCGGGGTCGTCTGCCTTAAAATCCTGATATTCTACAAAGGCGATTAATATGGAAATCACCGCAAGGGCAATGGCGATAAGACTGCTAATAAAGGCAATTCTTTTGTGGGTTGAATATCGGAAATAATAAAACAGAATATAGGCCAGTACAAATAACACCACAAAAACAACCCCCAAATATGCCCATCCGTCAAAGGGCATTATTCCTGTTACCTGCTTGTAAAACCTGGACAATGTGGTTTCGGGCAATGGGGTTATGGCATCCAGGGTCATATTCTGGGCATAGACCAGGTTATTTTTGATTTCAGCATCATTTGGAGCCAATAACAGGGCCTTTTCGTAATAATATATGCTTGGGGCAATTTGATTGCGTTTGTAATAACAATTACCCAGGTTGTAGTAGAGGGCTGCAGAGTGTTTGCCCTCTTCAAGAATTGCCTGATAATGGGCTATGGCCTTTTCATAATTTCCCTGATTATAGGCTACGGTTGCGCTGTCAAAACGGATTTCGGATTGCGCGATTGCCCAGGCAGATATAAGGGATACCCATAATAATGTCCAATATCTCATATTCACAATTGTTTGTCAATGGCCGAAATTATGTCGCTTGCATTGCTGTAGTCCTGTTTCATCTGAACATTAGAAAACGGACTGTATCGCGCCCTCTCGCAATTTTGTAAAAGACCAATGAATCCTTTGGTCGTCTCCCCATCCACTCCCTTTTTATTAAGCAGGTCTGAAATTTTATCCTTTGTGAATTCTGAAGTTTCAATCTTCAATTTGGCTTTGAGGTAATTATGCAGGGCTTTTTCCATGGCCACATAAAAAGCCTCTTTGTTACCCAGTGCTTTTTTGGCTTTGTACAAATACTTTCGGGCTAACTTGTTTGCCCTTTTTACCTTATTTCCCTCAACATCCCTGGCGATAGCTTCCCGTTTTCTTCCAAACATTATGGCGATGGGGATCAGCAATACAGGAGAAAGCAACCAAAAGTAAAATGCGGTAGAACCAAAGAAAAAACGATATCCTTTTTCCTGCAGATTGGCTTTCAACTTTATAAAATTGAATTGGCTACCCCCTTCCACATTAATGGGCTGTCTCGTGGTAACTGAGGTAGTTGGCTCACTGCCCTCCCGCTGTGGCCCTTCCAGAACATTGATGGTAATTTCCTCAGAGTTTATGGATTCGTACCGTTCTGTTTCCGGGTTGAAGTAGCTGAAGGTTATACTTGGAATGGGGTATTTGCCGCGATAGGCAGGGACAATGGTATATTGATTGCTCACTTCTCCCTGCATTCCGGAAAGGGAAGTCCTGATCTTCTCTTTGAATTCGGGTTCATAGACCTCCAGGGCACTTGGGAGACTGGGTTCAGGTAATTGGAATAATTTCATATTGCCCTTGCCTTTAACCGTTACTTTGGCCTGAAGGGATTCTGCGGCATTCAATACTTTTTTAGAAGTATTTACGGAAAATTCAAAGGCACCCACAGCTCCCTGAAATGATTCGGGTCGGCCGTTCTGGGGTAGGGGCTTTACACTAATCGATCTTCTTCCGGCAGAAACCGTCATGTTGGTTTGGGTATAGGTACGGCGCCCGAAAAAGTCTCTTTTATCTGTTGGGACTTCCAGGGTAACGTCAAGTGAAAGGGGTTCTATCTCCAGCTTTCCATCTTTTTGCGGATAGAGAACTACCCGTTTGAGGATTACATAGCGATACGGCTTTCCATCATAGGTTGTGTTTTCAACTGTATATCGGTTTAAAGGCAGATCCTGGCTCCAGAAATTATTGTATTTGGGATTGTCCAAGGGCCTGAAGTCCGAAACATTTATAGCAGGGCTCACATAGAGCTTATACACCACACTTATCGCCTCGTTGAGGTAAGGGTCTGTTTTGGAAACCTCGGCTACCAAATGCAGGTTTTCACTGGCAATATCATCTACGTTTTTCTCATCGCTTGGTTTATCCACTGCGGCGGTTACCGTTACCTTTTCAGGAAGGGATTTATAAGTAATGCCATCTATTACTATAGTAGCCTGCTTTATAGTGAAGGTACCCCTTGCCATTGGGGCCAGGGTATAGGAATAGGTTTTTGAGTAGGTTCTCACCCCATTAATCCAGGAGGAACTAATGGATTGGGTTGGGCCAATAATAACTCTGAATCCTTCAAAATCAGGGGGTTGAAAATTGTCCCCGTCTTTATTCATGGTAAATTCAACCCGGAGACGTTCGTTGATCCCCAGGGTATTTTTACTCAGGACTGTCTCAAAGGAAACAGCCTCCTCTTCCTGAGCGTGAACAGGAACCATTAGCAGTAATGCCATCAGACTTAACCCATATGTGAGCCAATTCCTTATCACCAGTCTTTCACATTTTTTAGTTTTACCCCTTTTACTTTTTTGGCATCCATTTTTTCCTGTACCTTCTTTTCCTCATTCTGCATGGCTTCCAAAAGGTTCTTTATTTGTTCCGGAGATAATTGGTTGGGTCTGGGTTTTTGTTTGGGTTCCCCTTCTTGTTGTTCAGGCTGTTTTTGCTGTTCCTGCTTTTCCTCTCCCTGACCTTCTTTATTCTCTTCTTTTTCCTGATCTCCCTCTTGATTAGGATCCTGTTCTTCCTTGTTTTGATCCTGCTCCTGTTGTCCCTGGTTGTCTTGCTGATCCTGGTTCTGCTCTTTCTGATCCTGCTGCTCCTGATTATCCTGGTTATCTTCGTTTTTCTGGTTCTCTTTTTCCTTTTTCAGCATTTCTTTGGCCAGTGCCAGGTTATATCGGGTTTCTTCATCATCGGGATTATTGCGGAGGGCGTCCTTGTAAGCTTCCACCGCTTTTTCATATTCTTTATTCTTCATAAAGACATTTCCCATATTGTGGAACGCTTTATGTTTGTCTCCCTTTTCCTCGGCAAGTTCCCCGGCCTGTTTAAAGCGCCCGAACGCCTCACTAAAGCTCGACCGGTTATAATAGGCATTTCCGAGATTGTACGGGGCAGCAATATTTTCAGTGCTTTGTGATATAGCCCTGCGGTAATCGGCTTCGGCCCCTACGAAATCATTTTCGGAAAGTTCTTTGTTGGCTTCCCAGGTAAGGTTTGTGGACCGTTGTAACGCTTTTTGCTGATCGGCATCGTTTTTGTCCTGAGCCCGCAGGCAGATGCCAGTTACTAATAGGATATATAAGGCGAACTTTCTCATTATTATTTATCCTCCCATTCGTTAAATAAATCCAGTTTCTTCAGCCATTGTGTTTTTCTGTCGAGCAAAAAAACATCCAAAAATAGCAATAACAGACCCGCAGCCAAAAACCACTGAAACTGATCCTTATACTCCGCGAACTGCTTGGCTTCAAATTCTGCTTTATCCATTTGAAGCAGTTCTTCTTTGATCAGGGTAACAGCCTCTTCGGTATTTGCTCCATCGATATACTCCCCATCCCCATCGTCGGCAATATCTTCCAGTATATCTTCATTTAGGCGTGTGATGACCACTTCGCCTTCTGCATCTTTTTTATAACTTTCAGTGATGCCATTTCGTTTTAAAGGAATCGGCCCCCCTTTAGACGACCCAACACCGATGGTATATATTTGTATGCCTTCTTCCACTGCCAGTTCAACAGCATCCAGGGTTGCCCCTCCGGAATGATCTTCCCCGTCTGAAATGATAAACAGTACCCTATTGGTCTGGGCCTCATCATTGTAATAGGTGGCGGCCAATTCTATGGCCTCATTAATTGCCGTACCCTGTGAAGAAAGCATATCGGTATTCATACTTTGCAGGAACATTTTGGCTGCCCCGTAGTCTGTGGTGATAGGTAGTTGAGGATAGGCTTGTCCGGCGTAGGCAATAATCCCGATCCGGTCACTGGCCAGCTGATTGATAATTTCTGAAACCAGGCGCTTTGCTTTTTCCAAACGATTTGGGGCGATGTCTTCTGCCAACATGCTCTTGGACACATCCACAGCAAAAACGATGTCGACTCCTTCTCGTTTTACAGTTTCCAGTTTGGTTCCTATTTTGGGATTAGCCAGACCGAGAATAAGGAACAACAGGCCTAAAAGGAAGAAAAAAAGCTTCATTGCGGACTTGTATCGCGACCTTTCCGGAGTGAGTCGGCGCAAAAGTGCGGGATTGGCAAAACGCCTCCTGGTTTTTCGCCTCCAGATCTGATACCCGATAAACAGGAGAATCATCACGGGGATGATGAAGAGCAGGTAGAAATAAGCCTTGTCGTCAATTTGTACCATATGAATCTATATAAAGCTTCGGAACAGGGTAATTCGCATCAACCATTCCAATAGCAATAGGGCACCTGCGAGCAATACCCAGGGCCTGAATTTTTCTTCGTATTTGTAATATTTAAATTCTTCGATTTCCGTTTTCTCCAGCTTGTTTATCTCATCGTAAATAGCCTCCAGCTTTTCGTTGTCTGTAGCCCTGAAATACCGGCCACCCGTTGTACTGGCGATATCCTGAAGCAGCTCTTCGTCTATTTCCACTTGTCGCATACCATATCTAAAAGATCCGTCCTCATTGTATGCAATTGGCGAAAGGGCATTGCCATTGGTTCCAAGGCCTATGGTATAGGTTTTGATATCAAATTCAATGGCCAGATCAGCAGCGGTCTGGGGTTCAATGAAACCTGAATTATTGACGCCATCCGTGAGCAGGATGATGACTTTACTGATCGATTTACTCTCTTTCAGTCGATTTACCGATGTGGCCAAACCCATCCCGATGGCTGTACCATCTGTAAGCTCACCATAGGTAATTTCTTTAAGGGCGTTAAGGACTATGGCCTTATCACTGGTTATGGGCGTTTTGGTATAGCTCTCCCCGGCATAGACAACAAGACCGATACGATCGTTGGGGCGCTGCCTGATAAAATCTGCTGCAACCTCTTTCAAAGCCGAAAGCCTGTTAGGTTTCAGATCCCGGGCCAGCATACTGGATGAAACATCAATTGCCATCACAATATCAATACCTCTTGTTGTTTTGGTCCGTGTTGAAATGTCTTCGGTTTGGGGTCTGGCCATGGCGACAATGATACCGCTCAAAGCTAACAGCCGCATCACAAAAAGGATTGGTTTTAGCCTGGGAAGCAAGCTCTTTACCTTAAATCCCTCAGTACTGGATATTTTCAGAGAAGCTACTTCCTGCTTGTGTTTCCATAGATGCCAAAGCACCGCCAATGGCAGTATCAGGAACAGCCAAAAAAACCGGGGGTTTGCAAATTCTATATTTTCTAACACTAGACTTCTAATTTAACTTCCAGGGAATTTTGAATTCTTTCTATAATTTCTTCTGCATATTCATCTCCGTCGGGCCAGGTAAGGACGATTTGCTGTTGGAAACCACTGCCTCCAAATAAAAATACCGCATACTGCCCACGGATACTCTCATCCGATTCGGGAAGTTTAAAGGTGCCTCGTCCGTAAACCTTGACTCCCTTTACTCCGGTTTGGGTGGTAAATTCCTCTTTCTTGGTGATGAGGTTTCGCGCTCCTCCGGCCTCCAGTTCCCTTAGGACACTTTCCAGCGTCTTTTCGTAATCTGGCTCCACGGGCTGGTTCAATATCCTGGACATGGCACCAATGGAAAAAAGCGCATCAGGATTTTTGTACTCAAAGGCATACTGTTCTTTTATGGCTTCTTTTTCCTCAGCAGACAATTCGGTTTCCTCTCTTAAAAGGACTTCAGGAGACTCCAGACTTATGGGCGGAAACCCATAGGTACTGGACACCCATTCTCTTTCCAGAAGCTGTTTGGTAGGATGTCCGCTTACCGTATCCCAGAACAGACGTGGTCCCATATAAACAGCCAGGGATCCTACGGCTAAAAGCACAATAACCAATGCGGCCACCCCGTATTGAATCTGCCTTTTTTTCCTTCTTTGCCCGGCAAGCATTTGTAGATACTCCTCTTGCTGCTGCAGTTCTTCCTCCGAAGGTTCGGGAATTGCTTCATGGGTTTTGGTAACAATCTGTTCCACGGCCAGGCGATGCTGTTCAGCCGTATTGGTCGGAGGTTTGGACCTCGCAAATTTTACCAAATCAGCAGTCTGTAATATTTTGTTGAAATGCCTGATCGTCTCGTCCTCCAGGTTGAGTTCCCCTGCATCCTTAAGCAGTTCCAGTTTTTCGATCAATTGGCGGGTTGTACTTTCCAGGGCGCTGATCTGAACTTCTTCTTCCAGGTAGGCCCTTACAATATCGGTTAGTTCGGAATAGTATTTTTTGTATTCGTCCTGAATGAGGTATCTGGAATTTTCCAACTTTTTTAATTCCAAAAGTGCTCGATCATATGGCGGCAGCTTGGCTTCTTTTTCTTCTTCGGTAAGTGGTTTTTTGAGAAAGAAGAAGCGATAAACCAGCCAGGACAGAAACCCTAGAAAAAGAATCCCCAGGAACAGCATCAACCAGAAACGGGAATTGTTTTTCTGCACCGCAATCATGGGTTTGATATCGTACATCTGTTGCTTGGTGGTATCTACTGGCACGGACGCGACAGCTACAAGCAGGGAGTCTGTGAAATATCCGGTTCCATCAATTTCAATACGTTGGGTGGGTAACAAATAGTTTCCGGAATCAAATTGGGTAAGGGCATATATTTTTTGCAGGATCATCCGGTCCTTCACCCGGCTGGTATCTGTTTTGAATGCTTCTACGGTTTCCAGGGGGGAAAATGTTTGTCCCTCCGGGAAGATTACCTGGGCCGAGGTGTCGGCTTCCACGGTAATTTTAAAATTGATCTGTTCGCCAATTCGAATTTGTGCCGTATCGGCTTCTGTGCGGATTTTTGGGCTCTCCTGTGCAAAACCCGGGAAGTACGAACTTAAGACAATGAATCCAAAGAGGCAGGCGTTACCGCTTCTCACCAAATGTCTGTATGTCGCATTAAGCAAACTCATTTCCCTACCCTCTTCTTTTAAAATATCCCAGTAATTTCTTCACATAACTTTCATCCACCCGACAACTCAGGGTTCCGCAGCCCGATTTTTTAAAGACATCATTGAAATAATCCACGCGATCCTGGTGGTAAGACTCATAGGCCTTCCTAACTTTTCTTGACTGGGTATTGATAAGACGTACAGACCCTGTCTCGGCATCTTCCATTTGTACCAGACCCAGGTTTGGGATGTGTTCTTCATTGTAATCGTAAACACGGATACCGGTAACGTCGTGTTTATTGCCCGTAATCTTCAACGTACGCTCGTAGTTGTCACAAATGAAATCAGACAGAACAAATGCGATTGCCCTTTTTTTAATAACGTTGGTCAGATATTTGAGCGCTTCAGCAATGTTGGTCTTTTTGCTTTTAGGGGAGAACTCGATCAGCTCGCGAATTATGCGCAGGACATGACTTTTTCCTTTTTTTGGCGGAATGAAAAGTTCTACCTCATCTGAAAAGAGGATCAAGCCTACTTTGTCATTGTTCTGCATGGCAGAAAAAGCAAGAGTAGCACTGATTTCGGTGATGATGCTTTTTTTGAACTGGTTTACGGTGCCGAACATTTCAGAGCCGCTGATATCCACCAGCAGCATCATGGTCAATTCCCGTTCTTCCTCAAAAACCTTAACAAAAGGTTCGTTATAGCGGGCGGTAACATTCCAGTCGATTGCACGGACATCATCCCCAAACTGGTACTGTCTTACCTCACTGAAGGTCATGCCGCGGCCCTTGAAGGTAGAGTGGTACTCTCCTCCAAAGATATGATCAGACAAGCGTCTGGTCTTTATCTCGATCTTCCGTACCTTTTTAAGTAACTCCTTCGTATCCATATCTCCTGCTTAGGGCTCCACAAACCTGTCTGCTTGTGAACGATCAAGGCTTGCTTTAACCTTGGTAAATAGCAAGGTTATTCTAAAACCCTTACTTTTTAAGGCACCTCTATTTCATTCACAATACGGTTTATGATCTCTTCTGAAGTTATATTCTCTGCCTCTGCTTCGTAAGTGATTCCGATACGGTGGCGGAGTACATCATGGACTACTGCCCGCACATCCTCAGGTACTACATAACCCCTCCTTTTAATGAAGGCAAAGCATCTGGCAGCATTTGCAAGGTTAATACTTCCCCTTGGTGAGGCGCCAAAACTGATTAAGGGTTTGAGGTTTTTGAGCTCGTATTTCTCGGGATACCGGGTTGCGAATACCAGATCCAGAATATATTTTTCAATTTTCTCATCCATATAAACCTCCCGAACTGCCTTTTGGGCATTGAGAATTTGTTTTAGGGTGATGACCGGTTTTATGGCCTCCGGGCCACCTGACAAATTTTGACGCATTATCAACTGCTCCTCATTCATCTTGGGGTAATCGATGACTGTTTTGAGCATAAAACGGTCTACCTGGGCCTCAGGTAAGGGATAGGTTCCTTCCTGTTCCACCGGGTTCTGGGTGGCCATAACCAGGAATGGTTTATCGAGGGGGAAGGTTTCGTCTCCGATGGTTACCTGCCTTTCCTGCATGGCTTCAAGTAGGGCGGATTGCACTTTGGCCGGCGCCCTGTTGATCTCATCAGCAAGAACAAAATTGGCAAAAATGGGTCCTTTTTTTATGGAAAAATCATTTTCCTTAATGTTGTAGATCAGCGTTCCTATCACATCGGCAGGCAGGAGGTCTGGCGTAAACTGAATCCTGCTAAAGCTTCCTTTAACCGCCTTGGCCAGTGTAGTTATGGCAAGGGTTTTAGCCAGTCCGGGCACTCCTTCCAAAAGGATATGGCCTTGTCCTAATAAGCCAATTAACAGGCGTTCTATCATGTGCCTTTGACCGATTATGGCCTTGTCCATTTCAAGCGTGAGCAGGTCTATAAACGCACTTTCCTCGGCAATTTTCTCATTCACTGCGCTTATGTCAAGGGCTGTATTTTGTTCCATGTAGAAGTCTTAGTAAAAGTTTATCAAAAGGCTGTTATTTTCGTAACTCGCAAATTGAAAATTTATTTACGGTTTGCCTGTTAATGATTGGTTAAAAATACCCGAAACCCCTTAGTTTTATGAAGTATTTAAGGGATTAATTTTTATTTTCACTTCCATATGGAAAACCAAATCGATTTTTCGAGAATAATCTCCGGGACCATGACCTGGGGAAGTGGGGGCAAACAACTTACTACCAGGGAAATGGGCCATTTGATGCACCAGTGTCTGGAAGCAGGGATCACTACCTTTGACCATGCTGATATTTATGGGGGATATACTATGGAAGGTGAGTTTGGCAAAGCCTATTCTAAAAGCGGAATTGTGCGGGATCAGGTACAGTTTATCACCAAATGCGGCATTCAGTACATGTGTGAAGCCAGGGACAATAAAGTAAAGCACTACAACTACAGTTCAGATTACATCATCTGGTCTGCCGAAAGGTCTTTGAAAGAACTCAAGACCGATTACCTGGATTTGTTTTTGCTGCACCGCCCAAGCCCTTTGATGCATCCTGAAGAGGTGGCCCAGGCCATCCAGAAATTGACGAACTCCGGCAAAGTAAGGTCTTTTGGAGTTTCAAATTTCACTCCTTCACAAATCGCATTGATAGAAAAGGAGATCCCGATTAGTGCAAATCAGGTGGAGTTTTCCCTTACATCCCACTCAGTTATGTTTGATGGGACGCTGGACGATGCCATAATTAATGATCGCATACTGATGTCGTGGAGTCCCCTGGGAAGTTTCTTCCGCGAAAAGAACGAACAACGCAAACGCATCAAAAAGGCCATCAAACCCCTTAAGAAGAAATATAACGCCACGGTTAGTCAGTTGTTACTGGCCTGGATTCTGAAACATCCTGCAGGCGTATACCCCGTTGTGGGGACAGCCAATCCGGAACGACTAAAAGAGTCTACCAGGGCCGTTGATATAGCTTTGGAACAGGAAGAC
>JABDRK010000329.1 GCA_013041785.1 Eudoraea sp. | reverse complement strand
ATAAGGGTCCATACCAGGGCCACAAGGAAGACCTTGAGTATGCCGTAATTCCGCAAATTCTTCGCCTGCGGATAAATTGGTATTGCATATACGCCAATGAACAGCCCCGTGACGATAAGCACTAACCAACTTAATTTGTGCAACTGGTGGATGTAAAAAAGGGCAATAATCAGATTTACAAAGCTGAAGAGTTGTATAGCACGGTGATAGCTGTTTGACACCAATAAATATTTTCGAGCTTCAACACCGTATTTTATGAAATTATAGGTCACAATAGTACTGCAGAAAACAAATATCAAGAAGTCAAAATCCGGATTTATGTTTAAGAATTTACCCGAAACAAAAATCAGCGAAATCACAGCAAGGGCAACATGAATACTGGACTGTAGATAAAATCTGAAAATTGCCTGAATCGCCTTCATTAAACAAATGTAGCCAAAGCCTTGGTATCGTTTATTTTTAGTTAAAAACTTTCGTTTCAAGGGGCTTTGTTTTGATAGTTTTAAGAGAATTAATCCCTAATTTTACGCATTTCAAAATCGGCAGCAATTATGAATACGGAGCAGTTTGCTTTACGGCATATAGGTATCAGGGAACAGGACCTTGAACATATGTATCAAACCATTGGAGTTGAAAGTCTTGAGCAACTTATCAATGAAACCATCCCTGAAGACATCCGGTTAAAAAACCCCTTGAAATTGGATGCGCCCATAAGCGAATCTGACTTTTTAAACCACCTCCAGGCCCTTTCCAGGAAGAATAAAGTTTTTAAGAGTTATATCGGGATGGGTTACCACGAGAGCGTTACCCCTTCCGTAATCAAAAGGAATATCCTGGAAAACCCAGGATGGTATACAGCATATACCCCCTATCAGGCAGAAATTGCCCAGGGACGCCTGGAGGCCCTGTTAAATTTTCAAACGGTAATAAGCGACCTTACAGGAATGGAACTGGCCAATGCTTCCCTACTTGACGAAAGTACAGCTGCTGCAGAGGCCATGACCATGTTATTTGATCTGCGGAGCAGGGACCAAAAAAAACGCCAGGTAAATAAGTTTTTTGTTTCAGAAGCAGTTCTCCCTCAAACCTTGTCCCTCCTGCAAACAAGATCAAAGCCATTGGGTATTGTGCTTGTTATAGGCGATCATGCCGATTTTGACTTTGACACAGAATTTTTTGGTGCCCTCTTACAGTATCCTGGTAAATATGGGCAGGTCTTTGACTTTAGCAGCTTCATTCAAAATGCCCGCGAAAGCGATATTAAAGTTGCTGTTGCTGCAGACATATTAAGTCTGATATTGCTTACTCCCCCCGGGGAATTAGGTGCGGATGTGGTAGTGGGTACCACCCAGCGCATGGGAATCCCTCTGGGTTATGGAGGCCCCCATGCTGCATTTTTCGCTTCCAGGGAAGCGTATAAACGACATATTCCAGGCAGGATCATCGGTGTAACACGGGATAGGGATGACCAATCGGCTCTGCGTATGGCCCTGCAGACCAGGGAGCAACATATTAAGCGCGACAAAGCGACTTCGAATATCTGTACGGCACAAGTACTCCTGGCTGTTATGGCAGGGGCATATGCCGTCTATCACGGTCCGGATGGCCTGCGTTTTATAGCTAATGAGATCCATAGAAAAACCAGAGTCTTAAATGACTATCTGCATGCAATAGGTATTGAACAGGCTAATACTGCATTCTTTGACACCCTTAAATTGAGGCCAGAAAGTGTGGCTGATATCAAAATACGCGCTGAAAAACAAGGTATTAACCTGAACTATATCGATGAGCACTGGGTGTCGGTTTCAATCAATGAGGCGACAACTGAAACCGATTTGAGCCGGCTTGCCGCATGTTTGTCGGGATCAACAGAAGCGGTAGACCTATCTGCTTACAAGCAGGTAGATGAACCCATTTTCCCGAATGGCTTATCCCGAAGCACTTCATTCCTGGAACATGAGGTTTTCAATTCCTATCACTCAGAAACGGAGTTGATGCGCTATCTCAAAAAACTGGAGCGAAAGGATTTAGCCCTGAATCATTCCATGATAGCCCTGGGCTCTTGTACTATGAAACTGAATGCCGCTACGGAAATGCTGCCACTCAGCACTCCAAAATGGGGGAACATACATCCCTTTGCTCCCGTAGAGCAGGCGGCTGGATACCATGAAGTGCTGAGAAAGTTGGAGGAAGACCTTACCACCATTACAGGTTTTGCCGCAACATCTTTGCAACCCAACTCCGGGGCTCAGGGTGAATATTCGGGTTTGATGACCATTCGGGCCTACCATGAATCCAGAGGTGACCATCACCGGAATATCTGTATTATTCCGGCATCTGCTCATGGTACCAATCCTGCGTCAGCAGTTATGGCTGGTATGAAAGTCGTCGTTACCACGACCGACAAACATGGCAACATTGATATGCAGGACCTGGAAGAAAAAGTATTGGCAAATTCAGATAATTTGGCAGCACTTATGGTTACCTACCCTTCTACCCACGGCGTATTTGAATCTTCTATCCGGAAGATTACCCAATTGATCCATGACCATGGAGGGCAAGTATATATGGATGGAGCGAACATGAATGCCCAGGTGGGTCTTACCCACCCGGCAGCTATTGGAGCTGATGTTTGCCACCTCAACCTTCATAAAACCTTCGCCATACCGCACGGAGGCGGCGGGCCGGGAGTGGGGCCAATTTGTGTGGCTTCGCAATTAGCACCCTTTTTACCCGGGCATCCCCTGGTTGAAACAGGTGGTGAAAAAGCCATAACAGCAATCTCTGCAGCGCCCTGGGGTAGCCCCCTCGCCTGTCTGATATCCTACGGATATATTAAAATGCTTGGTGAAAAAGGCCTGAGCCAGGCCACGAGGATTGCCATTTTGAACACGAATTATATTAAAAATCGCCTGGAAGGAAAATACCAAATCCTTTACACAGGAGAACAGGGACGTGCGGCGCATGAGATGATCATTGACTGCAGGCCATTCAAACAATATGGAATTGAAGTAACCGATATTGCCAAGCGACTGATGGATTATGGCTTTCATGCCCCAACGGTCTCCTTTCCTGTAGCTGGTACCATGATGATCGAACCCACGGAAAGTGAAAGTCTGGCGGAACTGGACCGGTTTTGTGACGCCATGCTGGCCATACAGGAGGAAATAGAACAATGTGAGGGCGAGGACGCTAACAATATCCTAAAAAATGCACCCCATACCCTGGGCATGGTTACTGCAGATGACTGGCCATACACGTACAGCAGGCAGGAAGCAGCATTCCCGCTGCCTTATGTCTCAGAAAACAAGTTCTGGCCAAGCGTTCGCCGTGTAGACGATGCCTATGGAGACCGTAACCTTATCTGTAGCTGCATCCCAATTGAAGCCTACGCCGAAGCTGAATAACAGCGTTAAATTCTAATTCAAGGGGGTCTGGTATTGACCTTCCGGTGCAGATATACATGCCTGTGATCATTGTTGGGCATCGTAGAATTAAGCAGGCCAAAATTGGTTTGGTTTGATTTTATAATTACATTATCGGCAGAAAAAAAGGACACGAAAACATGAATGTTGGAATACTTGGAACCGGATGCTATATCCCTTCAATTAAGACCACAAACAAAGATTTTAAAGAACATAACTTCCTGGATAGTAGTGGATCGCCTTTTGAACATTCCAATACCGTTATTATTGAAAAGTTCAAGGCCATTACAGGAATCAAGGAAAGGCGTTATGCCCGTGATGAATACAATACCTCTGATTTAGGTTATTTCGCTGCAGAGCGAGCTATTGAGGACGCAGGCATTGACCCGGAAACCCTGGACTATATCATCGTTGCTCATAATTTTGGCAATGTGCTCAAAGGGCACCCCCACACCGATACCGTGCCTTCCCTGGCTACACGTGTAAAAAATCGGTTGAACATTCAGAATCCCCGTTGCGTAGCTTATGACCTGCTGTTTGGATGTCCAGGCTGGGTAGAAGGTGTTATACAGGCTAAGGCTTTTATACAGTGCGGAATGGCCAAAAACTGCCTGATCATCGGAGCTGAAACCCTTTCCAGGGTGGTTGACCCCGTTGACCGTGATTCCATGATTTATTCGGATGGAGCAGGAGCTTGTGTATTGTCTGCTGAAGGCGGTACGGGTGAAATTCTCTCTCATCTCTCAGCAACCTATGCCAATGAAGAGGCCTATTTTCTGTTTAGCGGCGATTCTTATAACCCGGAATGTAGAGACGCCAGGCGATATATCAAGATGTACGGGCGTAAAATCTATGAATTCGCAATTTCACATGTGCCCGGTGCAATGAAAGAATGTCTGGAACAAAGCGGGGTTCCAATCACCGAGCTTAAGAAGATCTTCCTGCATCAGGCCAATGAAAAAATGGACGAAGCCATTGTAAAGCGCTTTTATCGGGGTTTTAGAATGGAAGTTCCGGAGCATGTCATGCCCATGAATATCAATACATTGGGGAACAGTTCTGTGGCTACCATCCCTACATTATTCGATATGGTAAAGCGCGGACAAATGGAAAACCACCAGGTTGAAAAAGGTGATATCGTGATGTTTGCCAGCGTGGGAGCCGGAATGAACATCAACGCCTTTGTTTACCGATGCTGATCTGTTATGTACGAACAGTCCTATCCGAGCAAACGCTATAGGAATACCCTGGCTTTTCTGGAAAAACACATCCCTAAATCGACGAAAATCCTGGATCTTGGGGTTAAAAATCCCTTTACCCATATTATGGAGGAAAGGGGGTATCATATTGAAAATACAAGCGGGGAAGATCTGGACCTGGATTTCAGCCAGGTAAAGCAGTCCAATGCCGAAGTTGTTACCGCTTTTGAAATTTTTGAACACCTGGTAGCCCCTTTTAATGTGCTCAGGGCCATCAAGGCCAAGAAACTGGTGGCTAGCGTTCCTCTAAAGCTTTGGTTTGCCTCAGCCTATCGCAATGAGCAGGACCCCTGGGACCGGCA
>JABDRK010000319.1 GCA_013041785.1 Eudoraea sp. | reverse complement strand
ATACCTGCCTGTATACCGGCGAAAACAAAGTCGACCCAAAAATTTTAGGACATCTGACTTATATAAAGACAGGCCCCTGGGTACAGGAACTCGGAGGCTTATCCAGTCAGTCGACCAATCAGATTTTTAAAGAAGTGAAGACCAACAGAATCCTGAACCATCTATTCATTCCTAAATAATAACACATATGACCCGACTCACAGAAGAACAAATCGACAAGAAGATTGCCTTTATTAACCGCTACCTGGCTTCGCAAAACGCGGCGGATGGATCCAAAGTGGATTCAAATGCCAACGTTACCTCCAAGAATATTGCTACCATGGAAGCGGAATTAAACAAGGATTTTAATATCCAAATCAATCGTGCTTTGGTCAAGCAAAAAATAGCCAGTCTTTTTGGGAATGAACTTGCGGAAGAATATATCAGACAAATCGAGTCGCATGAGATTTATGTGCATGACGAAACCTCCCTTAAGCCCTATTGCGCCTCCATTAGCATGTATCCCTTTCTGCTGGATGGATTGACAAAACTGGGTGGAGAGAGTCGGGCTCCAAAGCACCTGGAAAGTTTTTGCGGTGAATTTGTCAATCTCGTATTTGCAGTGAGTTCACAATTTGCCGGTGCGCTGGCCACCGTTGAATTTCTAATGTATTTTGACCATTTTGCTGCGAAAGACTACGGTGAAAATTACCTGAAAACGAATACACATATTGTAGAAAACCATCTTCAGCATGTAGTGTATGCTATAAACCAACCGGCTGCTGCACGTGGTTATCAATCGGTATTCTGGAACATTTCCATATATGACGAGCCCTATTTTCAAAGTATGTTTGCCGATTTCGTCTTCCCGGATATGAGCAAACCCGAATGGGAGCGAATTAAGAACTTGCAAGCCTTCTTTATGCACTGGTTTAATGAAGAGCGCACCAAGGCTGTACTCACCTTCCCGGTGGTTACTGCCGCCATGCTGATTAAAGACGGGGTCCCTGTGGATCCCGTCTTTACTGAACTCTGTGCCAAGGAACTCAGTGAAGGAAATTCTTTCTTTATATACCAATCTGAAAATGCAGATAGCCTGGCCTCCTGTTGCCGATTGCGGAATGAAATTAGTGACCACACGTTTAGCTATTCCCTGGGGGCAGGAGGCGTAGCCACCGGTTCTATAAACGTAATCACCATGAACATGAACCGCCTGGTTCAGAATGGGGCCGATATAGTTGCAGAGGTGCGCAAAATCCATAAATACCAGGTGGCATTCCGTAAGCTTATGGATGAATATAACCAAAGTGGAATGCTTCCTGTTTATCACGCTGGGCTGATCTCCCTGGAAAAGCAATTTCTTACCATTGGAATCAACGGTATGGTGGAAGCGGCAGAAAGCCGGGGGATAACGGTGGGCAATAATCCGGAGTACAAGCGATTTGCAAACCACTATCTAAAATCAATCTACGAAGAAAATAGAGCCGCTAAGGAAAAATACGGTTACCTGTTTAACACCGAATTCGTGCCTGCTGAAAATTTAGGCATTAAAAACGCCAAATGGGACCGGGAGGATGGACTGTTTGTCTCCAGGGATTGCTATAATTCCTATTTTTTTGCAGTTGAAGACGACAGGACCAACACCCTGGACAAGATCATTTTGCATGGAAAGGAAATCATCAAATATCTCGACGGTGGTTCGGCACTGCATCTGAATCTGGAAGAAACTCCCAATACAGAAGGGTTTATCAAACTCATCCATGCCACGGCAAGGGCGGGTTGCAACTATTTCTGCTTCAATATTAAAATTACTTTGTGTAATGATTGCGGACATATTGACAAGCGTACCCTACAATCCTGTAGCCATTGTTCCTCAGAAAATGTGGATCACGCCACCCGGGTAATAGGCTATCTGAAACGCGTTTCTAATTTCAGTTCGGGGAGGCAAAAAGAGCATAGCCTCAGGCACTACCACATTTATAATAAAGAAGGTGAACGAATGCATGCCCTGGAAATAGAACACGAACCAGAGGTGCTATACTGATCAATTTACGGACAAGTCCATACTGGCTGTTATTGGAAATTCAAACATCACTATTCCAATAGCCCTTTCAGGGATATAAGCCTCCCCTTCTCTTCTATTTCCCGGGCCAGGGAAGCAATCGTCTTTTCTTGGAAGTCGAGCAACAAGGCTTCCTTAAAGGGTGAAACAAGATGATGTACAGGACACGGCCTGGCATCGTCACACATGGAGAGGCCGAGGAAGCATTCATCAAATTTATAGGTGCCGTCAATAGTTGATATAATATCCCATACAGCATTGTCCCGGTTGGATTGATTCAGAAAAAACCCGCCTCCTGGTCCCTTTGAAGAAGAAACTAATCTGTCTGTTGCCAGTTTTCGCAACAATTGCGCAAGGAAAGGTTGGGGCACCTCTAAGGCTTCGGCAACCTTTTTAACCCCGTGTTTAGTGGTTTCATCACTATTCAATGCAAGGTATATTACGGCCCTTATGGCATATTTACAGGCATTGGATAACATAAATATCTCAGTTGAGCAACTAAAGATAACAAAAAGGTCTTTTTATCTCAGAAGTGCTTTGGTTCTACTTCACAATACCATTTCATCGAATATTTCAAGTTGCAGTTAGGGTAAATCATCCCTGATTATTAATACGCGCAAACTATATAATCTAAATGCCATGTTTAAATGAAAAATAAAACCCAGAAAAATGGTCTGCACGGATATTCTTATATCAATCTCCGATATAGTCCATTGCATTATTAGGCACTTATTTCCTTTTTTTCTCGTTCTTAAGTGAGGAGTTTTTAGACTTCAGTTGTTTTATTTATGAACTTAATTAAAATTATATACTATGATTACCCCAAATTATTACTTGAAACGCGTTTTTACCCTAATTTTTGGAGCTGTGCTTATGTTTAGTTGTTCCAATGACGAAACGGACGGAAACGGCACCTTGAAAATCAGTGCCAAAGCCAGCGTTAATAATGGTGCAGGCAAAGGTATTTCTTCAGGAAAAAATGTAAATACCGATGTTTTTGTAAGCGATTTCAGAATCAACATCAGAGAATTCGAACTGGAGATGGATGAATCCGAATTTGAAGTTGAATTTGAAAGTGAATCCGAATCCGGCGGAGAGTTGGAGTTTGAGACTGAATGGGATGACGACGGTTATTTCGATTACCAAGATGAATTTGAGCTGGAAGGCCCCTTTGAACTGGATCTGTTGGCCGGAGAAATTTCCTTCCTCACTGTTGATGTGCCAAATGCAACTTTTGAAGAACTTGAATTTAAATTCGACAGGGGTACCAACCCTGACAGTGACCTCTTTGGTAAATCGGTACTTATTCAGGGGACTGTAAATGACATTCCTTTTGTATTCTGGAACGACTTTGAAGATGAAGTGGAAGTGGATTTCGAAGACAATACTATCGATATCCGTATTAAAGACAATACTGAGGGTATTACCATCGAATTTGACCTTTCTCAGATCTTTGATGTGGTGTCCGGAGTGGACCTTTCGCAGGCTGTGGATGGCAATGAAGATGGCACCATTGAAATCAGCCCGGAAGATACTGACGGGAACAATGCCCTGGCAGAACAAATCCGGGAGCGCATCAAAACGGTTATTGATCTCCTGGACGATTAGGTCCCCGGAAAAAGAAATATTAAAAAGCTTTCTGTACTTAAGTGCAGAAAGCTTTTTTATTAATGAAAATACCTATTCCAGATCCTAAACCCAATCAATCCGGGCTTAGTAGCCTTTTCTTCATCGACACCAGAATACCGACTATCACTCCAATTGAAAAACTTCCAAGGATTATCAGCACCCTGGACATTGAGATCTTCCATAAGAAAAAATTAATGTCGGTTACCTCAGAGTTCTGAAGCGCGAATACTACAATTAGGCCTGCAAATATCAGGGCGAGTATCGTTTTAAATTTCATAGGGAGTTACTTTGCTTATTTTTTAATGATCTTCGACTTGTCAGTCAGTCCTTTGATTTCCACATTTGGGTTACCATAGACATACACGTTGCTCTTTCCCTGGGCATAAACTTCAATATTCTTACTGGCATTTACATATACATCTGATGTGTTCGACGTATAGAGGTCTGCCGACCTCACATTCATCTTCCTTGCATTTAGCCTGGATGATTTTTTAAGGTTAAATGCGGCATATTCTGCATCACCATTCAAGTCAAGATCCGCTGTATTATTCAAGGTCATCCTCACTTTATTCGCAACAACAGTGGCTTTCAAATCGGTCCGGTCATTCAATATCATCGTCGTGTTTTCCGACTTAATTCTAAGCTTACCCCCGGCATTTCTATGCAAGGCCACAGTTACGTCCTCTGCTGAGATATCCAAATCAATCCGGCCGCTGTTGTATCCACTCAAATAAAACTTGTCCGAATTTAATTGGCCTTCACTTTTCACTTTTGACCCGTGCTTCACGATTAGGTGCTCCAATTCCTTTACCCTCAAATCAATTTCCAATTTTTTACTACTGGTGATATGGTCTGTTGTAAAAATTTTCAAAATACTGTCTATTACGACAAATTGCACAACTGTGTGCAAGTTGTTGTCGGCATTCAAACTATAGTTGTTCGAACTTCCCTGTTGAAGGTTGATCGCTAAATCATCATTGACTTCAACTGCATTAAAATCATTGTTGATTTCCTTGCTGAGTACACTTACTATCTTGTTTCCAGCAATTTTAGGCTTCTTTTGCGCAGCCAGTGATACGCTTATCAGAACAGCCCAGAAGAAAAGTATTTTTGTTTTCATTTTGTTTATGATTATTAGTCTCATTGGTTAGACCCCATCTGCCCTAAAAGGTCACCGTATTGTCATTTAATTAACAAAATAATACAGCTTTTAACATTCTAAACAATTAGACCACTTAACAATATAGGAAAAGCCTTCAGTTTTAGGCAGAATGATTTTTTATTTACCCCCTTATTAGAAAATGGTAAATATTCTTTCTATTTTCAGTGGCCATAAATAAAACCATCACAGATGAAGCTACAAAATCTATTATTTACCCTGTTATTCTTGACCTCAGCCGTAGGCTGGTCTCAAACCAAACTTGTCGAAAAAGTCAGCAAATCTGCTGATGAAGTTGTTATTCCCTACGAAAAATATCAACTCGGCAACGGATTAACCCTGGTGATCCATGAAGATCATTCGGATCCCCTGGTGCATGTGGATATCACCTACCACGTGGGCTCCGCAAGAGAAGAATTGAATAAGTCCGGGTTTGCCCATTTCTTTGAACATATGATGTTTCAGGGGTCAGAGAATGTAGCCGATGAGGAGCATTTTAAACTGATTACAAATGCCGGGGGCACACTAAATGGATCAACCAATCGGGATCGCACCAACTACTATCAAACTACACCAAGTAATCAGCTGGAATTGTTACTGTGGTTAGAAGCCGATCGCATGGGCTTCTTTTTGGATGCTGTAACTCAGGAGAAGTTTGAAGTACAACGTGAGACCGTAAAAAATGAAAAAGGACAAAACTATGACAACAGACCTTATGGAAGGTTTAGAGAAGTCAACGCCGCAGCAATATATCCTTACGGACATCCGTATTCATGGTTGACCAT
>JABDRK010000297.1 GCA_013041785.1 Eudoraea sp. | reverse complement strand
CCATACTCGGGCTTAGGTCCATGTATTTCCTCATTTCCAGGATGATAGCCAAATTCAGGTTTATCCATTACAGCCTGGTAGTGATTCTGGGATTTGTGGGTGTTAAAATGCTTTTGGCCCACTACGTGCATTTCCCGGAATGGCTTTCACTATCGGTTATTGTTTTTTCCCTTTTGGCGGGTGTTGCTTTGTCACTTGTAGTGCCTGACAAGGAAACTGCCGAGTAGGAAATACCCTATCCCTCTCCTTTAACGATTTCTTGGCTGATTTTCTCAAATCCAATTGGTAAGTTTGATTCAGAACTGACCTCAAGAACACAGCTATGAACAAATTTCTCATTGTAGTATCCCTGTTATTTTGCACACCTGTCCTGCTTATCGGACAACAGCAATTGAAGGCGAAGGAAATAAGCTTTGTCTTTGAATCAAAGGAAGTTCAGGGAAGTATAGGTGATTTTCGTTCTGAATCGACGATCAGTGCGGATGATATTAGCCAATCCGTCTTTGAAGGTTCCGTAAGTACCTCTAGCCTGAAAACCGGAAATTTTTTAAGGGACTGGGCGCTGAAAAGTCGAAAATACTTCAACGAAGACCAATACCCGCGAATTCATTTTAAAAGCACCGCAGTAAGCGGGAACACTCAGGAGATCCAGGTCGAAGGCCTACTTACCCTTAAGGGAATAACCAAGCCCCTGACCATATATTTTAAGCGGAGAAACGGGCAACTTGTAGGCACTGCTGAATTATATACTTCCGATTACGGGGTACAGATCAAAAAGATAAGAGCGGAAAACAAAGTGCATATTCGGTTTGCCTTTGTTTTGGAAGAATGATTTACTCCTGTATTGTGAAAATCAGCGTGTATACCTTCTGAACCCCCCAATTGCCTAAAGGAAAATACGCTGCAAAAAAGAGCGACATCGCCAGACTGAAATTACGTATCCCAAACAGTTGGTCCAGCAGATTGTCAGGATATGCATAGGAAGTTTCCCATAAATACCCCCCAAATTCCAGTAATCCCATGGCAATAAGTCCATAGGCATATTGCATATGAACAGGTAACCCCTTTAAAAGCAAGGAGATGGGGACCATATAGACCAGATAAACGGTGATCACCTGCCACCAATAGTTGAATCGGGCGATTTCCAGTGTTTTTCCCAACTCATTCATGCCCAGACCCCAGATAAAATAGACCACCAAATAAGTATACAAAAGTCTCCTCTCTATTTTAAAGCGCGATCGCAGCCAGGTTTTCCATTCGGGTGCTGGATCTGGCATCAGGAAGGGTTATTCAGTTTAGACCGGATTATTTCGAGGGCATCAGATACGGTCTCCATTTTTTCCATATCCTCATTTTCGAGAATAATATCGTAAGCATCTTCAACATCCAGCATTATATCCACCAAATGGGCAGAATTGATGTTCAGCTCTTCTAAAAGGTGACTGTCTGGGGTAATGTCGGTCACTGAGACGTCTTCCGGGAGATACGGTTTGATTATATCCAGGAGTTGGGAATAATATGCTTCTGCCATTGATTTTACGGATTATAAGCTTTAAAAATAATACAGGCGTTGACATCTCCAAAACCAAAACTGGCTTTTGCAATGATTTCCGGAGCCCGGGCAATTCCCTGCGTAGGAATTTTGGCAGGATCAACGATACTGGCGATTTCAGGATGTAGATCTTCACAATTCACATTGGCAAAAATTTCCCCTTCACGAAACTGCAACAGAGCTCCGACGCATTCCAGGCTTCCGGCCGCAGCCAAACAATGCCCCATATGGCCCTTAAATGAGTTGATATAAGGAAAAGAGCTCCCTGTACGATTAAGCGCTTCACTCCAGTTTTTAATTTCAACCGGATCTTTGGAAGTGGCTGTCAAATGCCCATTGATCAGGTCGATATCCTCTGTCGAAATCCCGGAATTGTTTACCGCTTCCCGAATACAGCGCTGAACAGCAATGCTGTTGGGTGCGGTCATACTCCCGCCATTCCTGTGTCCGCCACTATTTATACAACCTCCAAGAATTTCTGCATAGATATCAGCCCCTCTGGCTTTTGCCGATTCCAGGGATTCTAATACCAGGGCCCCTGCCCCACTCCCCGGTACAAAGCCGCTGGCCGATGCACTTAGGGGCCGGCTGCCTTCCTCAGGGTTGTCGTTATATTTGCGGGGCAGGATACGCATGGCATCAAAACCACCCCAGACATAAGGTCCGCTATCGCTGCAACTGCCAACGAGAATGCGCTCTGCCTTATTAGATTGAATACGGTCAAAAGCCATGATCAGACCTTCTGTTCCAGTAGTACAGGCAGAAGAATTGGTGGTGACCTGATTGCCACAGCCCAATATACCACCCAGATAAGCACTTATCCCACTGGCCATGGTTTGGATTACCGAGGTGCTGCCCAAACGCCTCACCTGCCCCTGATCAACCATATAAATGGCTTCACGGAACTTATCTACCCCTAAAATTCCCGTACCAAAAATAATTCCACTATCCCAATCGGGTTCACCTTCGGCATGCACCGGCAAACCGGCATCCTTCCAGGCATCCACTCCTGCAACAACGCCATATACCAGTCCAGTTGATTTTAAACTTTTCTGCTGTATTGATGTAAAGTATTGCTCTAATATATCCTTATTAATAATCGGTTTACCAGCTATTTGACAACCAAATTTTAATGCTTCCAATTCTGGTTGAAAACGAATACCCACCTGCCTGGTCTGCAAGGCGTTTGTGAACGCCTCCAAACCTATTCCCAGGGGCGAACACACCCCCATCCCGGTAATCACTACCCGTCTATCCATATGATTTGGAGCTAAACATGCCTGACAATTCTCCTTTACAGACCAATTCTTTTTTTTCATTGTAAAGTGCCACCTTGCACTTCAATTTGTTGAACCGGAAATAAAGCTTTTCTGATTTAACTGTGACCTTTTCACCCGGGAAGACCGGTTTGTAGAATTCCATCTGCGCACTACTCATGGCAACTCCAGCTTCTTCGGATACTTCTTCGTGCTGCGTCAGGTAGATGCCCAGGCATACCAATCCAATTTGTGCGCAACATTCTGTCAATATAACCCCGGGCGTTACTGGTGTCGATTTGAAATGTCCCCTGTAAAAATCAAGGTCCTCACTAAAAGTATAGGTGCCCACTACCTCATTTTCATCAATATGCGTAATAGCATCCACAAACAGGAAGGGTTTGGAATAGGGTAAGCGCGATAAAATGTTCATCGTATCCATAGCTATCTCAGGCTTTCGCCCCCATCCACTTTAATTACTGTCCCTGTTATCCATGATGCTTCCCCGGTGGAAAGCAGGTATACCACATTGGCAACATCCTCGGGTTGGGTGAGGCGTCCTAGCGGATTTCGCTTGCGCGCGTCTTCCAAAAGCAGCTCACTTCCGGGAATCATGCGTAATGAAGGGGTGTCAGTAACTCCGGC
>JABDRK010000250.1 GCA_013041785.1 Eudoraea sp. | reverse complement strand
ATGGTAAGCAAGTAACGGTACAAATCGAATTGCGTGCCCGCTTTGATGAGCAGGCTAATATTGACTACGCCGAACAATTGCAGGCAGAGGGTGTACACGTCATTTTTGGGATTCCCGGACTAAAAGTACACAGTAAGGTGGGAGTTATTGAACGTAAGGAAGTCGATGGTGTAAAGCGGTACGGATTTGTAAGCACGGGCAACTTCAACGAGACCACGGCCAAAATTTATACAGATTACACACTGTTCACAGCGCACCAGGCTATACTCAAGGAAATAGACAAGGTTTTCAGGTTTTTTGAAGCCACCTATCGTATCCCTACGTACAAACATCTCCTGGTTTCTCCCCACTATACCAAATCAACCTTTATAAATCTTATCAATAAGGAAATTGCCAATGCCAGGGAGGGTAAAGAAGCCTACATAAAAATAAAAATGAACAGCTTCACTGCTCTCAAAATGGTGGATAAACTCTATGAGGCAAGTGCTGCCGGGGTGAAAATACAGCTGATCATTAGGGGTATTTGCTGCCTGATTCCGGGCGTACCCGGGTTGAGTGAAAATATCGAAGCTATCAGTGTAGTCGACAAATTCCTGGAGCACCCCAGGCTTTTCATCTTTGCTAATAATGGTGACCCAAAAATGTATATCTCTTCAGCGGACTGGATGACCAGGAACCTGGACAATAGGGTAGAGGTAGGATGTCCCATTTACGATCCGGATATAAGGCAGGAGCTTCTGGATACTTTTGAGATTTGCTGGAGCGATAATGTTAAGGCCCGCGTGTTTTCGCAGGATCATGACAATCGCTACCGGAAAAACAACCTGCCTGCGGTAAGGTCCCAATTTGCCATGTATGATTATTACGAAAGCAAACTAAAGTAACATAATACAAATCAGACCCGAAGCTCCAGAATGAAATGGTGACTTGAAAATGGGCTGGTTAACCGTGGATGGTTTCTTTCTTACCCAGGTCTTTCATGATTTCGGCCTCATACTCCAAAAGCTTCTCCCATTTCTGATCTACCTCTTTACGGTCCCCGTATTTCCTGGCAAATTTCAGGAACATGGTGTAATGTCCGGCTTCACTGATCATCAACTTACGGTAAAACTCGGCCAGGTCCTTGTCCTGAAGTTCTTCCGAAAGCAATCGAAATCGTTCACAGCTGCGGGCTTCAATCAGGGCTGCATACAGCAGGCGGTGAATTAGTTGGGTTTTTCGATCTCCTCCCTTGGGAAAGAATTTCATAAGTGCGATGACATATTCGTCTTTGCGGTACCTTCCAAGGGTGCTGCCGCGGGCAAGAATGCGGTCATGAACCATCTTAAAATGCCCCATTTCCTCCCTGGATAAAGCCGTCATCTCCTGCACCAGTTCGGGATATTCCGGAAAGGTAACGATCAGGGATATAGCGGTACTTGCTGCTTTCTGTTCGCAATAGGCGTGGTCCGTAAGGATTTCGTCAATGTTCTTCTCTACGATGTTCACCCAGCGGGGATCGGTAGGTAATTTCAATCCGAGCATATCTTTTGTTTTTGCAAAGTTAAAAAGTTCTGTTGTTCTCAGGGAATGCTGTCTACAATTAAGCAACATATTTGATATTCGGATGCTGCGTGGATTCTTAATATCTTTATAAGGCCTACTTAAATTTAAAGAACAGCCTATGAAACTGCTTAGTAAAATTATCGCCCTGCTATTTGCCCTGCTCTTTGCCTGGGCCGCTTTTCTGCAACACAATGATCCTGACCCCTCGCTATGGTATTCGTTTTACGGGGTTGCGGCAATTGCTTGCCTGCTCTTTTTTTTCAATCGTTTTCAGCGGATTCTTGGTATTCTTTTGGGTGTGGTATATCTGGCGGGAACCCTATGGATATGGCCAGACAATTTCGAAGGGGTTGAAATTGGTAATGGCGACCTAGATAATGTTGAAAGGGGTAGAGAGGCATTGGGGCTGCTAATAGCCGCAGTGGTTATGTTTTTCCTTGCCTGGCAGGCAAAAGGCAAAAAATCCTAGAGCTCCAGGTCGAACTGATTTTTCAGGATATCTATTTCGGGATTTTTCTCCCGTAATTTTTCATATTTCTCTTGTGGCGTATAGGCGTATTTCTTGGCAGCCTCTTCATTTACACTGATCTTTAAGCTAAGGGCGTGATTACGTAAATGCTTCCTTAAATAGGACAGGAGATCTGATTGTTCCCTTTCGATCTCCTTTTTCATGGTATTATTAGGCAGTTCGATCCAGATAACATGGTCCCCCAATAACTTGGGAACATCAGTGCTCAGGGTAGATGCCATAATTTTTTTGCCTGATTTTTCCAGTTTTGCCACATAGGCTGCCCAACAGTTTTGCAGTGCTTCTTCGGTAAAAGGTTCTTTGGGAAGTTCTGTATGCTGAGGTTTTTGGTCCTTTTTGAGTTGTTCGTGCTCCTTTTTTGCCTTAAGGCTGGAAAGCGAAAGCCCGGATATGCGCTTGCTGCGTTCCCGGATAAGGATTTCCTTTGTCGTTTCTGTTTCCGATTGCGTTTTGTTTACAATGGGTTTAACCTGTTGTAACTGCGGCGAATCCTCAGAAATGGCCTCTAATGGCACTTGCTCGTCCTGAGCAATATTTTCTTGTTTTTCGGCTGGTTTTTGGATTAATTCATCCTTTTGGATGGGTGTTTCAACCTCCGTTTTCTCAGCAGGGGCTTTTTTGTAATACGCGGTAGGTATCAGTTTGGAAGTCCCTCCCTTCAGGGCGTCATTTTTTTTTTCAGGGTCGAACTCCAAAGAGGCAATCTTCATCAGGGTAAGTTCTACCAGAAGCCTTTGATTTTTACTGGCCCGATAATTCAGGTCGCAGGTATTACAAAGATCGATTCCCCTGAGGAGGAAAGGCTCAGAAGTAAGGGAGGATTGTTCCTGGTACTGTGCCTTGGCCCTATCGCCCACTTCAAGTAATTCAAGGGTATCCTGGTGTTTGCAAACTAACAGGTCCCGGAAATGGGCCGCCAGGCCATTAATAAAATGATGGCCTTCAAAGCCTTTGGAGAGCACTTCGTTAAAGAGGATTAATGCACCGGGAACATTATGGTCAAGAAGCAGCGACGTGGCTTCAAAATAGGTGTCGTAATCAAGGACGTTAAGATTCTCAGTAACGGCCTTCCGCGTTAGGTTTTTTCCGGAAAAACTCACTACCCGGTCAAAAATTGACAAGGCATCACGCATCGCGCCGTCTGCTTTTTGGGCAATGATATGCAGGGCGTCTTCTTCGGCGTTTATCCCTTGTTCTTCGGCAATGTATTTTAAATATTGGGCTACGTCCTTAACTGATATGCGCTTGAAATCAAAAATTTGACAACGCGAAAGGATGGTGGGGATAATTTTATGTTTTTCTGTAGTGGCCAAAATAAAGATGGCGTGCTTGGGAGGTTCTTCAAGTGTTTTTAGAAAAGCATTGAAAGCCGACTGGGACAACATGTGCACCTCGTCTATGATATAGACCTTATATTTTCCTACCTGTGGGGGAATCCGGACCTGATCGATAAGGTTTCGGATATCATCCACCGAATTGTTCGATGCCGCATCCAGTTCAAAAATATTGAAGGCGAAATCCTCATCCGGGTTAACCGTACCTTCCTGGTTTATTTTTTTGGCCAGGATCCGGGCACAAGTGGTTTTACCTACCCCCCTTGGGCCGCAAAACAACAAGGCCTGAGCCAGATGGTTGTGCTCAATTGCATTGCTCAGGGTATTGGTAATAGCCTCCTGCCCAACTACATCCTTAAAGGTTTGGGGTCTGTACTTACGGGCTGAGACAATAAAAGGTTCCAATACGGTTTGATTAATTATAGAATCACTGTTCTACAAATATAAAAATAGGGAATCTTCCGCTCTTTTAAAATCGGTCGAGACCACCAATACTTATCAACAATTTTAAGCCCTGAAGCATATTTCGTAACTTTGCAGCAAGCAGGTCTCCCTGTCGCTCCGGTTATCCGGGGAGGAAAGTCCGAACACCGAAGTGCAGCATAGCGGGTAACGCCCGTCTCCCGTGTTAACGGGAAGGACAAGTGCAACAGAAAGGATGTACAGGTTATGCTGTAGTGAAATCAGGTAAACTCTATGCGGTGAAACGCCATGTAAATCAGCGATTGAGGGCTGCACGCCCGAGCTGAAGGGTAGGCGGATAGAACCAGGGGGTAACTCCTGGTCCAGATAAATGATAGGGGAGCCCTCAGGGCTTAACAGAATTCGGCTTATGACCTGCTTTTTATTTTAGGTCTCCTGGGTTTCCGGGATTCTAAAGAAACTAAACACGCTCCCACCGTACTTCCTTTGTTCAATGAAATAGGGTAACTCAGACAGGTCTGTGTGCTTCGAATGCTCAATAATCAACATCCCGTATTCTTTTAGGAGATCATGCCGAAACACCCTAGTTACAATTTTGTTGAACTCAGCAAGGTCAAGGTTATATGGGGGGTCAGCAAATATAAGATCGAACTTCAAATCGGTCCGTTCCAGGAATTTAATTGCATCATCCTTAAAAGTGCGGATATTTAATCCCAGTTCTTTGGAGACAGCAGCGATAAACTTAACACATCGGTAATCCTTATCCACACCTACGATTTGGTCGGTTCCCCTAGAGGCAAATTCAAAGCTGATATTTCCTGTTCCGGAAAACAGGTCTAAAACCGAGATCGCTTCAAAATCAAAATGGTTTTGAAGAATATTGAATAGTGCCTCCTTGGCCATATCCGTGGTTGGGCGAA
>JABDRK010000195.1 GCA_013041785.1 Eudoraea sp. | reverse complement strand
ACAATCTTTTATGTACGTCGGTTCATCATATTACCGATCAGGTTGCAGCCCAGGTAAGAACGCATTTAAATCCGGATAACAATACGCTTTTAGTTACCGGTGGAGGAGCAAACAATGATTATCTCATCCAGCTCCTGACTAAAAAACTGGAAGGCCAGGCTACGGTCATCGTCCCGGACAAAATACTGGTGGATTACAAGGAAGCCCTGGTTTTTGGTCTAATGGGGGTATTAAGGATGGAACAACGGACCAATATTCTGGCATCCGTTACCGGAGCGTGCTGTGACAGTGTTTCCGGGGTCATTTATTTGCCCAGTTAATACGTAAAATTAGCTAAATGGGCTTTTATTTTCCTTAGTTAGGGTATATCATGATTTACAGATAAAACTACTTTAAAAATCATGACAAGAATCATAAAATTCTACAACTTATTGCCTTAGAATTGTACCGTATTTCTAAGGTTGTCTGACGACCGCCTGTTAATATTATATACATGAAATCACTTCGAAAACCGGCCCTCCTGCTATGTGGGCTTTTACTGTTGGTTTATCATCCGATAAAGGCACAAGGCTTTCCCAATTATGACGGTGGATTCAAATTCCAACTAAGCGACGATGGTTCCAAATACCTGCGTATTGTTTCCTGGGTACAGGGGCAGGCCCTGTATAATTTCGACGATACGCTCGACAGCAATGGGAACGAAAACAGCCAACTTGATTTTAATCTGCGCCGGGCCCGGATTTTAATATATTCACAGCTAAACAGGGACTTCCTTATTGTAACGCATTTCGGTTTAAACAACTTAAACAGTAATACATTAAGTCCTCTTGGCACTGGTGAGGGTTCCCAGTTGTTTTTTCACGGGGCATGGGTGGAATACAGTTACGGGAAAAACCATGCCCTAGGAGGTGGGCTTCATTATTTCAACGGGATATCCCGACTAAACAGCCAAAGCACCCTGAATATGATGACGCTTGATAATCACCGACAGGCCTGGGCTACCCTGGGGCTTTCTGATCAATTCGGTCGGCATGTGGGTATTTTCGCAAAGGGAAGATTCAACAAACTGCAATATCGTGTATCCGTTAACGAAGCATCGTTATCAACCTTAGATGTACGTACACCGCAACCCGGTGGTGAAGCGGTCTACGGGGGAAGGGAACTTCTCGGTTCAAAAGAAGCTGGAAAGACCATTGCAGGCTATTTTGACTACCAGTTTTTGGATGAGGAATCCAATCTATTACCTTACAAGGTGGGAACCTATCTGGGAGAGAAACGCATTTTCAATATAGGAGCAGGTTTTTTCTATCACCCAAGTGGTTCAGTAATAGATAACGGTACAACGCTTCAGCCAGAACTTGCAGGCGAGGATGTCTTTATTTATGCCGTTGATGCCTTTTATGATACCCCGCTAAGTGATAAAGGAAACGCCTTTTCAGCCTATGCCCTTTTCCAGGTTGCGGATTATGGAAGAGATTACCTGCTTGGGCCATACGGCACAGGTAGCTTTTTTTGTGCTCATACCGGCTACGTTTTTAAAGGCGAAATAACCAGAAGAAGATATCAGCCTTATCTAAGCTATGAATGGCAGTCGTACGATGCTGTGGATGATAACAGGAATTCCATTGGAATCGGAATCAACGCCTACAGGAGCGGCCACCATTCTAAATTTACCCTGGAGTATAAAAATGATGTATTTGGAAGCACGAAATCAAACTATATTATTCTTCAGGCCATGATCTACCTCTAAGGTGTTTCTAATTTCCTCCCGGGTAATACCAAATTTCAGAAATATTGATCATACTTGCTTTTATAACGGAGCCAGAGTCGCCAGGTGACATATACTCCTATCAATGCCAAAGCGGAAAATCCCGCCGCAAAATAGACCCAAAACCAGTCAAAAGTGTAACTGGCATGGTATTCGGGTTTTACATCGAAATTTACCCAGGGTCCGGTTCGACCCAAAACATAGATCAGGACCCGAAAAGCATGGAGAATAGCGGCCCATGCTCCGAGTTTTAAAGCAGAACTGGCATACTTCCACTTACTGAGCACAAACCAGCGTGAGGCAGCCAGCAAGCAGCCCAGATCGATCATAAACTCCAGAATCAGTAAGGTGTAAACCCATTCCACCAGGATATCGAAAGCCTGCTCTACCAGGACCATGCGGAGGGTACGAAAGAGAAGGATGCCAGCACCCACCAGGATCAGTCCGGAGTACAACCGTTGTTTGGGGTCTTTGATACGGCGCATCCGCCAATAGCGGTATCTACTTTTCACTTGCATCGGCCGTAAGTAAATCCATTAGATTGAAATATGCTATGATTTATCTCAGCTTTAAAAACAAAGGCAAAAGAGGCTACAAGGGTATATTCCCGTGTTTTTTACTCGGAGGGACCACTTGTTTTTGTTCAAGCATAGTAAAGGCTTTAATAAGCTTGCGACGTGTATGTTCTGGCAGGATCACCTCATCAATAAAGCCCCGGCTTGCCGCCAGGAAGGGGTTGGCAAATTTATCCGCATATTCTGCCTCTCTCTCAGCCAGTTTTGCTGTGGGGTCTTCCGCATCCGCGATTTCCTTGCGGAAGATTATCTCACTGGCCCCTTTTGCCCCCATTACGGCAATCTCTGCACTGGGCCAGGCAAAATTGAAGTCTGCACCAATGTGCTTGGAATTCATTACGTCATAGGCTCCTCCATAAGCTTTTCTCGTAATAACCGTCACCCTGGGAACTGTGGCTTCACAAAATGCATACAGCAATTTGGCTCCATGTACAATTATTCCATTCCATTCCTGATCTGTTCCCGGAAGGAAACCAGGCACATCTTCCAGAACCAGTATGGGAATATTAAAGCTGTCACAGAATCGCACAAAACGGGCAGCTTTCACCGAACTATTAGTTCCCAGGACGCCCGCCAGATACATGGGTTGATTGGCAATGATTCCAATACTTTTCCCGCCAAGGCGGGCAAACCCCACTATAATATTCTCTGAATATTTCGCATGAATTTCAAAGAAAGACTCCTTATCGATTATCCCATTGATCACATCGTGCATATCGTAAGGTTTGTTGGGATGATCCGGAATGATCCCGGCAAGCTCATTTCTAAGCTCATCCTGAAGTTCATAGGGGAGATCCTTAGGAGTTTCCCGATTACTCTGAGGCAGGTAACTCAGTAGTTTTTTAACGTCTTCCATACAGGTTACGTCATTGGTACTGGTACGATGGGCAACCCCGGATTTCACAGCATGTGTGCTGGCTCCACCGAGCTCCTCTGAAGTTACATCCTCATTGGTGACCGTCTTTACCACATTAGGTCCCGTAACAAACATATAACTGGTCCCCTCTACCATAAAGGTAAAATCGGTCATTGCCGGAGAGTATACGGCACCTCCGGCACAGGGGCCCATGATTGCTGAAATTTGAGGCACTACTCCCGAAGCGAGAACATTGCGATAAAAGATATCCGCGTATCCTCCCAGGGATTTCACACCTTCCTGAATACGAGCCCCTCCGGAATCATTCAGCCCGATTACCGGAGCCCCAACTTTCATGGCAAGGTCCATTACCTTACAAATTTTTTCTGCGTGAGTCTCCGATAACGCGCCCCCGAAAACCGTAAAATCCTGCGCATAAACATAAACTAAACGCCCATTGATCGTTCCGTATCCTGTAACCACCCCATCACCGTAATATATTTCCTTATCCATCCCAAAATCCGTAGTCCTGTGCGAAACCAGGATACCCATTTCTTCAAAGGATCCTTCATCCAGAAGGTAATCGATACGCTCCCTGGCCGTGAGTTTCTTTTTAGCGTGTTGCTTTGCTATGCGTTCTTCTCCTCCACCCAGGTAAGCGAGTTTTATTTTTTCGTTAAGCTTTTCGATTTTCTGATCCATGCTTCAATTGTTAGGGGTACGTAAGACCTTTTGGTCTTTTAGGTACTGTTTAAGAGCGATTATCGCAGCGATACGTGCTTCCTCTTCCTCATTCTTCCTGAGTATATCGGGAGAATAGTAATTTTTGACAAAATGGGTGTCGAAATTACCAGACCGGAACGCGTCATGTTCACAAACAAAGCGACCAAATGGCAGGGTGGTCATCACCCCTTCTACTTCGTATTGGTCGATTGCCCGGATCATTAGTTCTATGGCCTCCTCTCTGCTTTTTCCGTAAGTAATGAGTTTGGATAACATGGGATCGTAGTAAATGGGTACATCCATGCCTTCCTCAAAACCATTGTCGACCCGTATCCCCTTTCCTTCAGGAAGCCTGTACCTTTCCAGTTTACCCACGCTGGGAAGGAAATTGTTGAGGGGATCTTCTGCATAGACACGGAGTTCTATGGCATGCCCGTTAATTTCCAGATCCTCCTGCTGCATAGGCAGGGCCTCCCCGCGTGCTACCCGTATTTGCAATTCCACCAGATCTACCCCGGATATCAGTTCTGTGACCGGGTGTTCCACCTGCAGCCGGGTATTCATTTCCAGAAAGTAAAAATTCAGGTCGGCATCCATCAGGAATTCGACCGTACCAGCACCGAGATAATCACAGGACCTGGCAACTTGGGTAGCAGCAACCCCCATTTCTTTTCTCAGCTCAGGGCTAAGGATAGCAGATGGGGCTTCCTCCACTACTTTCTGGTGACGCCTTTGCACACTGCACTCCCGCTCAAAGAAATATAAAATATTGCCATGGCTGTCGGCCATAATCTGGATCTCCACATGTCGCGGGGAGGTCACATATTTTTCAAGGAACACAGAACCATCTCCAAAAGCCGAAGTAGCCTCACTAATAGCCCGGCTCATCTGGGACTCCAGGTCTTTCTCCTGAGTTACGATGCGCATCCCTTTACCCCCACCTCCAGCCGAGGCTTTGATGAGTATAGGGTAACCAATCTCCCTCGCAATACCCTTTGCTTTCTTAACATCGGTAATGGCCTCGTCTATACCCGGCACCATCGGAATCTTATATTTTTTAACCGCTTCTTTTGCTGCCAGTTTACTCCCCATCATCCGAATCGCTTTGGCCTTGGGACCAATGAATATGAGGCCATTGCTTTCCACTTCTTCGGCAAAATCAGCGTTCTCACTCAGAAAACCATACCCAGGATGAATAGCATCTGCATTCAGGGATTTGGCCACTGCAATAATATGCGATCCTCTCAAATAGGATTGCTTAGACGGTGCTTCACCGATATATGCGGCCTCATCCGCAAAACGCACATGGGGCGCATTTCGATCGGCTTCAGAATAGACCGCAACGGTTTTTATACCCATCTTTTTTGCAGTTTGCATGACCCGTATGGCTATCTCCCCCCGGTTGGCAATCAAGATTTTCTTCATAGGTATGAGTCTTATTCGAATTCGATTAGCAATTGGCCTTTATCTACCGGATTCCCCTTAGATATATGTATGGCTTTGATAACACCACCCCGGGGTGCCGTGATGATGTTTTCCATTTTCATAGCCTCAAGAACGAGCAGTGCATCATCCTCATTTACTTCCTGACCAACGCTGACGTTGATATCGAGAATCAAGCCCGGCATTGGGGCCTCAATGGAACTTATATTCATGGAAGAAACAAGCGAAAACCCCATCTCATCAATCAACAAATCAAGCCTGTTGGATATCTCAACCATAAAGCGGTTGCTGTTGATTTGAATTTCATAATGCTTGTGATTGAAATCAGATTGAAGCACCTTTGCCGAATAAGGCTGATTATTAATCAATACGTGGTAGGAACCGGCATCGGTCTCAATACAATCGAGCATGTTGAGGTCTGCTGCACTAAGGCTGTATTCGAAATCCCCGTTCACCTTCACTTTAAAGGAGTCTTTCATATAAGCTCTATTTGAAGAATTCTTACTAAAGATAACGTAGTTAAGCGCGTTAATTACTAAATTAATAGTATTAGCGTTAACGACACATCCCCGGGATTCAAAATATGTTTTTGCCTGAGAATCGATCAGGCCCTGAATCCGCTGTCAATAGTAAGGGCGCTCCCACAAATGTAATTGCTTGACAATGGGGGAAATATGAATTTTATCATATTTTTTTCGATTGGCTGCCATAAGGGTCAGCCTGTAACCGCGGAGGGATTTTAAGAAGGATTTTGAGTGCAAATCCTTATTTTTGAAGTAAATAAACGTATATGTTAATCATTGGGATTGCCGGAGGTACGGGCTGTGGAAAAACCACCGTGGTGAATCAACTGGTGGAGGAACTTCCGGACCATGAGGTAGGGGTTATCTCTCAGGATTCCTATTATAACGATCTTTCTCATTTGACTTTTGAGGAACGGATTCGTATTAATTTTGACCATCCCAGAGCCATTGATTTTGAACTGTTGGGCGAGCACCTTGAAGTATTGAGGCAAGGAAGGCCTATTGAGCAACCCATCTATTCTTTTGCCAATCACAACAGGACTCAGGAAACTATACTCACTTACCCCAGAAAAGTCATGATCGTTGAAGGGATCCTGATCATGACCAATCCGGTAATACGGGAAATGTTTGACATTAAGATCTATGTGCATGCCGACTCAGATGAACGCCTGATACGTCGACTAAAGCGCGATATAAATGAACGCGGAAGAGATATCGAAGAAGTACTTTTACGCTATCAGTCTACCCTTAAACCCATGCACGACCAATTCATTGAGCCCACAAAAGAACACGCAGACCTTATTATCCCGAATAATAAATACAATACCGTGGCGATCGATCTTGTTCGCACCATAATCAACGAGAAAATCCAATAGGTTGTCATGGGCTGGAAAGAACTAAGACAACGCAAGTGGTTCAGCATACTAACTAACCTGTATATCCTCGTATTGACCGTATTTGTGGTCTGGATGGTTTTTTTTGATACCAACTCCCTCATGATTCATCTCGAATTGAAAAAAGAGATCAAAAAGCTGGAAAAGCAAAAGGAATTCCTCCGTACTGAGATCGACAAAGACAAAAAAATACTGGACAAGCTATCTGATCCCGGAGAACTTGAAAAATTTGCACGGGAACAATACTATCTGAAAAAGAAGAACGAAGAGATTTACCTGATTGAATACGAAGACAGTTTAAAATCCAAAAAGGATGAAGAATAATTTGTTTGCCGAGTTTACGCCAATTTCCGCTAAGGCCTGGAAACAAAAAATACAAGTTGATCTGAAAGGGGCGGATTACAACGAGACACTGATCTGGGATACCCCTGAAAATATCAAGGTAAAACCTTTCTACAATCACGAAGACCTAAGTGAAAATGGCGCTTCCCCGGCAACTCCCCATAATTGGTTTATTGGACAAGTTGTAACGGTTTCTAATTCGGGGCAGGCAAATCGGTGTGCCCATGATTTGTTATCCAATGGTATCGAAAGCCTGATTTTTAATATCCACAATAACGAAGTAGATCCGGAAATTTTGTTTAAGGGGATAGCTTTACAGCATACACCCGTTTATGTTCAATTTGAGTCGGTCTCAGCGGTAAGCATTATCCCTTTTTTGGAATTCGCAGGGAAGCATAAGGGATTAATTTTCCTGGAGCTGGACCCTTTGGGAAACCTGGCAAAAACTGGAAACTGGCATATAGATGAAGCCCAGGATCTGAAAGCCCTGAAAGATAAGCTGCAAAAGCATCCTTCCGGCAGCCTGCTGCAGGTAGATATGACCTTGTATCAAAATGCCGGAGGCCATATGGTACAGCAGTTGGCCTATGGAATTGCTCATGCTGCAGAGTACCTGCATCGGTTTCATGAATTATTAAAGGAAGTAGCAACCCCCATCACCTTCCAGGTATCCGTAGGGAGCAATTACTTTCTTGAAATTGCCAAATTGCGGGCCTTGAGGCTCCTCTGGCGATCCCTGGCTGCTGAATTCGGCCTGGAAAACCCCTGTCATATTGTGGCTCAGCCTTCCCGGCGTAATAAAACCCTGTACGACTATAACGTCAATATGTTACGTACTACCACCGAATGTATGTCGGCCGTTCTGGGCGGTGCAAATACGGTGGTAAACATGCCTTATGATGCGATTTACCACAAGCAGAATGATTTTGGGGATCGCATTGCCCGAAATCAATTGCTGATTTTAAAGAAGGAAAGCTATTTTGATAAGGTTGGTAATGCCGCTGATGGTGCATACTATATTGAAAGCCTTACCAGACAACTGGCAGAAAAGGCCCTTGCCCTATTTAAAGATATAGAAGCTGGTGGGGGATGGCTGACACAACTCAAAAACCAAACCCTGCAGCGGAAGATTCGGGAAAGTTCGGATCGGGAGCAGTCGGCCTATGATTCAGGAAAATTAGTCCTTGTTGGAAGTAATAAATACCCGAATTCTGTAGATCGGATGAAAGAAACTATAGAAAAATCGCCTTTCCTGAAAAAGGAAGCACGAAAGACCGTGCTTGAACCGATTATAGAAAAACGCTTGGCAGAAAAGGAAGAACAAGAAAGACTTGATGATGAATAGACGAAACCTGCAGCAGCTGCGCCTGGATTCACCGGCTCCCGATCAAAAGGAACGGGATTCACAAACCCCATTCCAAACCGCTGAGGAAATCGCGTTAAAACCCTGTTATTCAAAGGAAGACCTCGCTC
>JABDRK010000179.1 GCA_013041785.1 Eudoraea sp. | reverse complement strand
GGTATTGCCAGCATCAGTATGGTAGAGAACAGCGGTGCCGTTCCGCCCGGAATATAGAGGCCTACTTTCTCAATGGGCTTTTTTTCTTGCCAGCATAGCACTCCGGGAGCAGTTTCCACTTCAATCCTTCCGGTGCGTTGGGCAATATGGAATTGTTCAATATTTGACTTAGCCTGTTGTATGGCCTTATTCAGATCTGCTGGCACAACAGCTTCGGCCTCCTCAAACTCTTCCGGGGTACATAGAAAAGTTTGTAGGTCTACCCTATCGAAACGCCTGGTGTAGTCTTGCACAGCCTGGTCCCCCCTGTTAGCTACTTCCTGAAAAACAGGTTTCACCTGATCTTCAATCTCGGCAAATTCAGGGGTAGGCCTTTTAAATAGTTCCTCCCAAATGGACTTGTCGGGCTCGGTAAAAATTTTCATAAAACCATTTTTTCGATCGGGCAAACCAGGATTCCCTCGGCACCGGCACGTTTAAGTTCATCAATTACCTCCCAGAATTTGTCTTTGTTGATCACCGTGTGGATCGAACTCCAACCCGCTTCCGCCAGTGGCAAAACCGTAGGACTCCGCATCCCCGGTAATATTTTGATGATGGCTTCTATATTTTCATCAGGTGCATTCATCAGCACATACTTGGATTGCCGCGCAGCAAGCACCGAACGGATTCTGAAACGCAATTCTTGAAGTTTATCCTGCTCTTCCTTTTGAATCTTAGGGGAAACTGCCAGAACAGCTTCACTGCTCAGCATCACTTCTACCTCTTTAAGATTGTTTTTAAACAGGGTGCTCCCGCTGGAAACAATATCGCATATCGCATCGGCCAGGCCGATGTTTGGTGCAATTTCCACAGAACCATTAATAATATGGAGATCGACTTCCACACCTTTTTTGGAAAGGTATTCCCGCACCGTATTGGGATAGGAAGATGCGATTCTTTTGCCTTTTAGATCCGCAATACTTCGGTATTCATGTGACTTAGGTATGGCAATGGAAACCCTGCATTTTGAAAACCCCAGCCTTTCCACAACCTCAATTTCCTTTCCTTTTTCAATCAGTACATTTTCCCCAATAATCGCAATGTCTACCACCCCATCTCTTAGGTATTGCGGAATGTCGCCATTGCGTAAGTAGAACACTTCAAGTGGAAAATTCCGTGATTTAGCTTTTAATTGATCCTTTCCGTTGTCAACCGAAATGCCACAATCCTTCAGTATTTTTAGGGAATCCTCATTGAGACGCCCCGATTTCTGAATTGCAATTTTAATATTTCCCATAGTACTCTTTTTGTCTTATAGCCATTTACCACAATAAAAAACCCGTTTGAGCGCTCAAACGGGTTTCTATATGGTTGCAATACAGCACTACATCTTTACCTCGCCTGAACGCAAGTATAAGAATGATGATGTGTATTGTTTATTTTCATAGGTCGTAAAATTAGAACTAATTTGATTACCTCCAAACAAATCGACCTTAATTATTTCCCAAAATGATGGGCAGGCCATTATCTCCAGACCCCACAACCACAATCTTGGCATTAGGAGACTCAGATAATTTTAATGTAGCTTCAATACCCTTATCCTGAAGGATCTTATCTGTTAGGGAAGCACTCAGAATTCGGTTGGCGTCTGCCTTACCCTGAGCTTCAATTATCTGACGCTGGGCTTCTTTATCAGCCGTTACCAATCTGAACTCATATTCCAGGGATTCCTGTTCTTGCTTCAATTTGCGCTCAATAGCATCTTTGATGGTCGGAGGCAGTGTCACATCCCTTACCAGTATTTCATCAAGCACAATATACTGGTTCTCAACAATTTTTTTGGTTTCCTCGTAAATCTCCTGCTGAATAGCATCCCGTTTACTGGAATATAATTGTTCCGGCGTATAGCGCCCAACCACACTTCTGGCTGCAGAGCGAATGGTAGGCAATAGAATTCGTTGCAAATAATTTTCGCCAATCTTCTGGTGCAGGTTTCCAAGCTGGTCGTATTCGGGCATGTACCAGGCAGATGCATCCAGTTGGATATCCAAACCATTTGATGAAAGTACCTTCATTTTTTCAAAGATCTCCTGCCTCCTTACTTCGTAAACAAATACTTTGTTCCATGGGGCCACAAAGTGGAAGCCTTCTCCCAACGGGGGCTTATCTGTTACTACACCATCGCTAAGGGTCCGGTATAACACCCCGGCTTCACCTGAGCCAATAACAATAGTTGATTTAGAAATGACGATAACCGCCAGTATGATAAGAAACACTGTGGGAAGTGCAATTTTAGGTAATTTGTCCATTTTGAATTTTTTTTAAATAAGTCCGTGATATTTCCTGAGAAACCACTCCAGGGCAAGTGCCAGGACAATGGTTAACAGCAGGATTTTAAAGTCGACCAAAGATACGACTTTTTGTTCGCTTCTTTGCTTGGGAGCATATGCATTCTGGCCCGTTAATTCGGCAATCAAAGCGTCTAACTGATTTGGAAAAAAGAGTTCGCCACCCGTTCTATCTGAGAGCCTTGCCAATTTCTGGTAATCACTGGATAAAAATTGCCGTTCCACATCGTAATCGAGTATGGTAAAGGTACCTGATTTTGAAAGCTTTTCATTCCGAACTTCAACTGTAAAAGTATACTCACCAGGATTGAGGTCACTGAGGTCAACTTCGTAATACCCCTGTTTGAGCAACATATTGCGCTCTGTAGTACTTCCATTCGAACCCGAGCGTACAGTTAGCGCAATTTCCGCATTGCCATCAAACTGGAAGGCCTGATCAAAATAAGCAGCACGGATCCTGGCCTTTTCCAGACCTCTGATTGTCTTTTCATAATCCAGACTCAATCGGGTTTTTGATCGGTTACCCGACAAGTAGCGAATGACTTTTCCCAGAAATTCATCAAAAAGCTCAAAATTCTGATTGTTTCGGTAGCTCTGTATCCTCCATTTCCAGATATTCTCCCCGAAGAGTACCGCCTCCCTATTGGTTTCTTCCTGAATGACAGCAAACAAGGGCTCACCTAAATTAACTCCCCGTATACGTTGCTCCAGAATAATATCTTGAGGCTTGGTAATCAGAATTTCACCCAGTGAACTTTCAAGCGGTGGATAGGAGTCAAAATCTATTTGTCCAATGTCAAATGCAGAAAAACCCGAATTTATTATAGGCAATACTTCATCGGAAAGATCCGAAAAATCCTTTTCAAAAGTATTCTGTACTGCGTTCAGAAAGCCCCAATCGGTTTTAGTTCCTGTTATAGTGAATCGGTTTACCCCATTGTTCTTCAGGTAGCTATACATATTCTGGAACCTGGAATTCGGCTGATAAAGAATAAAGAGGTCGTACTCCGTCCATTCTTTATCGCTGCCTAAGGGCTTCAATACGGAAACTACGCGTTGTTCGTTGGCCTCAATAGCCTTTTTCAGCACCCCAATATCAGGATGAGCGATATCGGACACAAGAGCAATTTTGGTCTGTTCGTCAAGTACTTCTATGGAAGCATTACGCGAATTATTTTCCACATTGCGCTCCTGTGGAAGCACACTGAGTGAAACACGCAATCCTTTAACACCCACACGCTCTGCTTCAAGCAGGGTATTTATGCGCTTTGTATCCTCCTGTTCACTAAACAATAGTTCCTCACTGTACACCTTTTTGTCATCCAAATAGATGGAATACAGGGTGTTTACCCGGCCTTTTCCCTGATAGCTGACAAAGGTTTCCACGGGGAACTGGTTCTTAAGAAAGGCATATCGATTGAGGTTGACCTGGTCTATTCGCAGGTCTTCATATTTCATAGTATCCCCGAATACCACAGGATACACTGGAAATTTGGCCCCTGCTCCAAAGTATTCGTAATCCGCACCAAAGGTCTGATTTCCATCAGTGAGTAATAGCAAAACCGACTCATCCTGAGCATACACGTCGTTTAATTCACGTAAGGCTCGATTAATATCAGTCACAGGTTCTGAGAAGGAAAGGGAATCCCCTGCCTGTAGTTGCTTTGCAAATCGATAATACCGAAGGTCAAAGCGATCGATTATAGCGGGAAGGTCTAGTTTCTTGATCCAATCACGAACTGCTGTATCTGTTTCGGAATATTGCAGGGAAGATGAATTGTCTGATACAACAAGGAGTTTACGCTTTTCCAGATGAACAGTCTCGGTACTCATTTTGGGGTTTATGAGTAATACCAGGATGGTAAAAACAGCTATAAACCGCAGGAATGCCAGCAGGTGGCGCCTGCTGTCCGTCATTATTGACT
>JABDRK010000178.1 GCA_013041785.1 Eudoraea sp. | reverse complement strand
TCCGGGAACTGGGATACTGTTCGGGTATTGAGAATTATTCGCGATATCTGGATGGACGGGAACCTGGTACCAGGCCCTTCTGCCTGCTGGATTATTTCCCTGAGGACTACCTTATGGTGGTTGATGAAAGCCATGTTACTATTCCACAGGTTCATGCCATGTATGGGGGGGACAGGTCCCGGAAAGAGAACCTTGTGGAGTATGGTTTCAGGCTTCCTGCTGCTCTGGATAACCGCCCACTGAAATTTGAAGAATTCGAGGCTTTGCAGAATCAGGTCATCTATGTGAGTGCTACCCCAGCCGACTATGAACTGCAACTCAGTCAGGGGGTTTATGTAGAACAGGTAATACGACCCACCGGGCTTTTAGACCCTGAAATTGAAGTACGTCCAAGCCGGAACCAGATTGACGATTTGGTGGAGGAAATTCAAAAACGGGTGGAATTGGATGAACGTACCCTGGTAACTACACTCACCAAAAGGATGGCCGAGGAATTAGCCAAATACCTGACCCGTATACAGGTGCGGTGTCGTTATATCCATAGCGATGTCGATACCCTGGAACGTGTTGAGATCATGCAGGACCTCCGAAAAGGCATATTTGACGTCCTGATTGGGGTAAACCTGCTCCGGGAGGGGCTCGACCTGCCGGAAGTGTCCCTGGTGGCTATTCTGGACGCAGATAAGGAAGGGTTTCTCAGGAGTAATCGCTCCCTCACCCAAACAGTGGGTCGGGCAGCGCGACATCTCAATGGAAAAGCCATTATGTATGCAGATAAGATCACGATTAGCATGCAAAAGACCATAGATGAAACCAATTACCGCAGGGAAAAACAACTGGCTTACAATGCGGAGCACAATATAATCCCCAAATCCCTCAACAAGAGCCTAGACAATGCCCTGGCCAAAAATTCCGTTTCGATCTATCATTTTGAAAAGGAAGCGCTTCGGGCAGCAGAACCCGATCTGGAATACCTCACCCAGGAGCAAAGGGAAAAACTGATTCGCAGCAAAAGGAAGGATATGGAAAAAGCAGCCAAAGAGCTGGATTTTATGCTTGCCGCCAAATTGAGGGACGAGATCAAAACCCTGCAGGAACAGCACTAAAAAAAGCGTCCCGAATATACGAGACGCTTTTCCTAACTAACCAACTAAACAAACCAACCATTATGAAGGCCCGTTAGGCGGGCACTACACAACTTCTTAATTCTTTATTTCCCAATCTCGATCATCCTTTTGGGCTTGGGAAGTGCTTCATCCTTTTTAGGGAGTGTAAATTTCAAAATCCCATCGGTGTAGGAAGCTTTGATCTTATCTTCGGCAACCGTTTCCGGCAAGGTGAACGATCGGGTAAAAGAGCTGTATGAAAACTCCTTTCGGGTATAGTTTTCTTCGGCTACTTCATTTTCTGAGCTTGATTCCATGGAAATGGTCATCACATGGTCATCAACCTCTACATTAAAATCTTCTTTCTTTTTTCCCGGAATGGCTAATTCTAATTCGAAGTTATCCTCGTTTTCCCTGATATTAACCGCGGGATATGATCTGTTGTATTTTTCCATCCCTCCAAACCAGTCGGGTTTTAGGAACTCATCAAATACTGAAGGGAACAGTACATTGTGTCTTTTTACTATGCTCATGACTATTAGTTTTATTATTAAACATTGCAATCGCTATAGTATAGGCAAAGGGTATACCAAGTCTAAAAAGCTGCCGTTTTGTCGGCTTTCTACCCTATTTTAATGTCATAATGTCTTATTATGAGGCGTAAACGGCGGTATAATCAATTGTTGTGTGCCTTAAAAATTTGAAGAAGAACCTCTGGTGGTACGATTTTATTGGGGTATTGGTGCATAATTTCCAAAACCTGTTGTATGGCTCCGGGGGGCAGTCCCAAATGCAAACCAATATCATATAATTTTTCCACTTCTCTTTTATCCTGTTCCCGGTCTACGTTCATAAGCAGTACCAAACGATGGAATTGGACAATACGTTCTCCAAGAGAGCCCTTGCTTCTTTTTTCCACCGGGGCATCAAACAAATCGTGGAAACGGTTCTGCTGAATTCCCAGATCACGGGCAATACTGAGCAAAAACCCATATTCTTCTGGACTTACAATATGATCAGCCTTGGCAAAGGCGATCAACTCTGATAGCAAACCCAGTTTTTCTCTGTAAGTGAACATAAAGTTTCGGTTGGATGAATTCCTTTCAAGGGATATAACTAAGAATTCGGCAAGTTTCGTATATTCAGACCAATCATAATTCACTAAGTCTCTGCTGGCATTGCAGTTAAACTGATCATAATCTCCAATGAACAATAACGATATTCTTAAAAAACTACGTGTCGCTCTTATGTTGAGGGATGATGAAATTGTGGACATACTAAAGGGAGTAGACTTCAAGATCTCGAAGTCAGAGATCGGGGCGTTTTGTCGTAAAGAAGGACATCCCAATTACAGGGAATGCGGAGATCAGGTACTGCGGAACTTTCTCAACGGCCTGGTATTACATCTGCGCGGTACCCGGGAAAATCCCAAGTATCCTGGTGATATCCTGAATCGTTCAGAGACTTTTAAGGCAGGTGGATCTGCTGAAAAAAAACGACCCTACAGACAAGCCAGAATTCCGGGCAAAAAAAAATCCTGAATTGCTTCAGGATTTTCTTTTTGTAATGGATGGCTATGCCTCAACCTCAATACGTACCGGCACCTTATACGTTGTTCCGGTAGTATATTGATCCAATTCCACTTTTTCGTAGTTTAATCTGGCTTTAACCAGGCTTTCAAGATCTTCATCCTCAGTGTCTACGGAAAGGACAACGATTTCATGGTCATTATTCAGGGTGAAATAAACGATAGCCGTAAGCTCTTCCTCAATGACCAACCGATGATCTTCAAGTAATTCCCCAATTTGAGCCGATAAGGTTGTTGAGGGATCTGTAGCGGGTTCCGTGGCGAAAAGATTCCCTGTAGTAAAAAGTACTGCCGCCAGAAATACTAAACCAATTTTTCTCATGATGTTGTTTGTTTAATGATTGATGATTAATTGATGATTTGATATAAATGACGATTGTATTTTGCGAATGTTACAATAATTGCAAGGTTTAACAAAACTTTAATCAATATCACATGTAATGCTAGAATAAAAAAAGGCGATGTTTAGGTAACATCGCCTTGTAGATCATTTTAGGTTAGCCTAGGACAAAACTTCCTCGACTTTATCCGCTGCTTCCTTGAATTGTACTGCAGAATGCACTGCGAATCCTGAATTATCTATAATTTCTTTGGCAAGCTCGGCATTTGTTCCCTGTAAACGTACGATGATTGGCACCTTAATGGTATCGCCCATATTACGGTAGGCGTCTACAATCCCCTGAGCTACCCGGTCACAGCGCACAATCCCTCCGAAAATATTAACAAGGATGGCTTTTACATTGGGGTCTTTCAGGATAATCCTAAAGGCCTGCTCTACCCGTTTGGCATCAGCTGTACCTCCAACATCCAGGAAGTTAGCCGGCTCTCCTCCCGCCATTTTGATCAGGTCCATCGTAGCCATGGCCAAACCAGCACCATTTACCATACAGCCCACGTTTCCATCCAAATCCACATAATTGAGGCCTATCTCCCGGGCTTCAACTTCAATCGGGCTTTCCTCGCGCAGATCGCGCATAGCTGCATAATCTTTTCTTCTGTATAAAGCGTTATCATCCAGAGTAACCTTTGCGTCTACCGCCAGGATCTTATCGTCCGAAGTCTTAAGTACAGGGTTAATTTCAAACAGGTTAGCGTCGCTTCCCTCATAGGCCTTGTACAGGGAAGAAACAAATCTCACCATCTCTTTATAGGCCGTACCCTTAAGCCCCAGGTTAAATGCAATCTTCCTGGCCTGAAAGGGCAATAATCCAACGGCAGGATCCACCTCTTCTGTAAATATGAGGTGGGGCGTTTTTTCCGCAACCTCTTCAATATCCATCCCCCCTTCAGTGGAATACATAATCATATTTCTCCCTACGGCACGATTGAGCAATACCGACATATAGATTTCGCTGGTCTCGCTTTCCCCAGGATAGTAAACATCCTCGGCGATCAAAACCTGGCTGACCTTCTTACCTTCTGCAGAGGTTTGTGGAGTTACCAGATCCATCCCTATGATCTCACCGGCAATCTTCTCAAG
>JABDRK010000424.1 GCA_013041785.1 Eudoraea sp. | reverse complement strand
TTTCTTTTCTTTTCTAGCGTTTTTATTCCATGGATGCCATAAGCTGCCCAAAGGTCTGCTGACTGGCGATCCATTCATTGTATTCTTCTTCGGTTTCTACAATTATCTTCATTTGCATATTGTAGTGCGATTTACCACAAATCTTATTGCAAAGCAAGACATAATCAAATTCCCAGGGATCAGAATTGGGTTCCCCGTTGGCCGCACGTTCTGCCCGAATGGCATTTGTACGGTTTACCTTGTCCACGATCTCAGGCTTAAGACGCATCTCCGCCGTAGTGATTGATGGGGTAAAGGAAAATTCCGTGATCATCCCCGGCACACAGTTCATCTGCGCCCTGAAATGGGGCATATAGGCGGAATGCAAAACATCCTGAGAACGCATTTTAAAATTGACCTTCCTGCCTACTGGAAGATGTAATTCTTTTACAATAATATCATCCGTTGCGTTGGGATCGGCTTCATCCAGACCCAGCACATTAGCACGGTCGATATCGATCATCCTCACGTTAGCATCCCCGAGTACATTATCATCACCTCCGTAACGGGCGGTCCAGTTAAATTGCTGGGCATAGAGTTCCACGATCAAGGGATCGTCATCCTCATTGATGTCCATGATATTAGTCCAGGTATACAAGCCCCAAAGGATCAGTCCGGCCAAAACAATCACAGGGATTATGGTCCAGATAAATTCCAGTCGGTCGTTATCCGCAAAGAACAAGGCCTTTTTCCCTTTTTCACCCTTGTATTTATACCCGAAATAGTGGAGCAAAGCCTGGGTGATAGTCTGTACAATAAAAATAATCACGAAAGACCATAACATTAGACTATCGTATTCCCCACCATGCTCTGAAGAGGCCTCTGGTAATAGAAATTTGCTGTATTTCCAGAAACAAAATATGGTAATCAGATAAATAAATATCAGGAATGCAAACAACAGATAGCCGTTGTATTTATTATCCTTGTCTGTTGCCACCTGCGTCATCTCTGCCTTCACCTGCGACAATTCAAATATTTTAGTCATTTGCCAGATGGCAATTGCTACTAAAACTAAAACAGCTATAATCAGTACTGTGTTCATCTCAACTATGCAAATTTTACTATTCTACCTTATTAATAATGAAACTGCCTGCTTTCTTCTATATAGGGGTTGCGTGTTACCTGTAGCGGAGCTTTGGTCATCGCACGGAAAACCCAGTAAATAAATGCTCCACTAAAGAAACTAAGTGCTCCCAGTTCCGGTATCCCGATAAACCATTGGTCCCCGACAGCAGAAGGCATGATCATATTGAAAACATCCAGGTAGTGCCCCAGCAGAAGCACGATACCCGACATAATCACAAACCAGTTAATACGCTTATAATCACTGTTCATCAGAACCAGCAATGGGAATATAAAATTCATGACTACCATACCAAAGAACGGCAATTTATAATCTTCTATTCGTTGTACAAAATAGGTAACTTCCTCCGGGATATTCGCATACCAGATCAGCATAAACTGTGAAAACCACAGATAGGTCCAGAATATACTAAAACCGAACATGAACTTGGCCAAATCGTGGATATGGCTGTCATTAACATCCGGAAGGTAATTTTTGGATTTTAGGTATATGGCAATCATGGCGATCACCGTAATACCGGATACTACCATACTTGCAAATACATACCAACCAAACAGCGTACTAAACCAGTGTGGGTCCACACTCATGATCCAATCCCAGGACATCATGGATTCAGTAACCAGGTAAAATACCAGGAAGGCAGCAGACCAGCGGAAATTTTTCTTGAAGTTGGAATCATCGTCAGCTTTGTCCTGAGCAATGGAAAGTCTTCTGGATATTTCCCTATACGCGATCCAGCCAGCCAGGTATATCGCGGCGCGAATCAAAAAGAAAGTAGAATCCAGATAACCCGCCTTGTTCTGTATTAGCTTATCCTCTGCAACTACCTCAGGATCCATCCAGGGAAACAGGTGGTTAAGGTGAAATACGGAAAGTACCAGGATAACAAAGACGATTATTCCTCCCGGTACGATATAGGCGGTAATTCCTTCCATAACCCGGAAAAGCAAGGGAGACCACCCTGCCTGGGAAGCCCGCTGAATTCCATAGAAAGCCAGTACCCCAAGCGAGATCATAAAGAAGAAAAAGGCGGCTACATACAATGCAGCCCAGGGTCGGTTTTGCAACTGATGCAACAGGTGTTCATCATGAGCTGCATGATCTTCAGCTGTTACTGCTTCATGCCCTTCTTCAACCACTGCAGCATGTTCTGTTCCATGGGATTCACCATGTCCGTCATCATGTGCAGCGACCATTGCCTTGGCTTCCTCAACGTTCCCTGGTGCAGAAATGAAACCGATACTCATTCCCACGATTCCCAGAGCCATCAGGATGATAGCGCCTATTCTCAGTCTGTTCGAAAAGGTATACATAGTTCTGTCCGCTCTATTATTTTGTTAAGTCGTTTTTCAGTTTCATCACGTATTCAGAAACCTGCCAGCGTTCTTCATAGTTCATCTGACCGGCATAGGATCCCATTGAATTGAGACCGTAATAAATTGTATGATACGTGCTTCCTGCTGTAATATTTCGTGCTGCATCCGCATAACTGGGTACTCCCAGGATTTTCTCGCGTTTCACAAGTGTTCCCTGTCCTTTACCCTGGTTGCCGTGGCAGATTGCACAATAGATATCATACAATTCCTTGCCCTTTGCGAGGTTCGCTTCGCGATTTAGCGAATCCAGCGGGCTCTGTTGTGCCCTTGCCAATTCCTTCCCTTCGAGGTCATTGCTGAACTCATAGGGCAGCCAGCCTCTTTTAATTGAGTGTTCTGGCGGGGTAAGGGCTGCTGTCCCTTCCGGAAGCCAGTCTACCTCCTGGTAGGTTTCGTACCCTACAGGCTCATACATATTCGGCATATACTGATAGTTGGGTCTGCTGCTATCTGCACAGGATGTGCCTAGCACAACTAACCCCAATAACATTATGATCTGGAAAAAACCCTTCATTTTTAATGCCTTGTTTTAATAATATTCAATTCTACTGCACCTGTTTCCAACAACAGTTCTTTGAGCTCATCTACATTGTTGTGGACTTCAACTTCCATAACAAAATGATCGTCTGTACTGCGAACGTCCGGATTTTCTGCTTCCTTAAATGGCCAAAGTTTACTTCTGAGGTAGAAGGTTATCACCATAAGGTGTGCGGCAAAAAAGACGGTCATTTCAAACATGATCGGAACAAAAGCCGGCATATTTTCTATATAACTGAAACTTGGTTTACCACCAATATTCATCGGCCAGTCCTGAATCATGATATAATTCATCATTGTGATAGCCACGGCAAGGCCAAGGCATCCATACATAAACGAGGTAATGGCAATCCTTGTCGGTGCCAGCCCCATGGCCTTATCGAGGCCGTGTACCGGGAATGGACAGTACACTTCTTCGATATGATGCCTGGCTGCCTTTACCTTTTTCACAGCATGCATCAAGACATCGTCGTCGTCGTAGTAAGCGTGTATTTTGGTTTCAGCCATAATTATTTATCGGTATTAAGTAATGCACTGGCTTGTCCTGCCCAGTCGTCGCGCTGCGCACGTCCCGGGAAGGAACCGGTTAATTTGTCGAGCAGGTTATATTCCTTCTCGGACATTTTACTTACCTGCAAGAAGCTAAAAATGCCGAGTTTATTCAGTGTCTTTTCCATAAGCGGACCAATACCCTTTACCTTTTGCAAGTTATCAGGAGTTTGGGAGGCAGGATCAAATGACCCTAGTGCTTTCAGCAAACCAGATTCCGGGCTAGTCTCTTCGGTCACACTTGATTCCTCTGTTTCTGCATCAATGAAGGTCTCTCTTATGATACCGTTTGTTGGTACAGTATATAAAGGTTTCCCAGCAGCCCTCAGGGATTTATAGCGCTCCCCTGAGGATTTAAGGATAGATTTCACCTCTGCCTGTGCAATTACCGGGAAGGTCCTTGCGTACAGCAGGAAGAGGACAAAGAAGAATCCTACAGTTCCAATAAAGATCCCAATATCCACAAAAGTTGGGGAGAACATGGTCCAGGATGAAGGTAGGTAATCCCTGTGCAGGGAGGTAACAATAATCACAAACCTTTCAAACCACATCCCCACGTTAACCACAATTGAAATGATGAAGGAAATCATGATACTGGTCCTGATTTTCTTGAACCACATTATCTGCGGGGATACCACATTACAGGACATCATTAATAGATAGGCCCACCAGTAGGGTCCCGTTGCCCTGTTCAGGAAGGCATACTGTTCATATTCGACACCGGAATACCAGGCGATGAACAGCTCAGTTATGTAAGCACAGCCCACAATAGAACCGGTGATCATTATAATAATGTTCATCAATTCGATATGCTGAACCGTTATATAATCCTCCAGATTACTCACTTTCCGCATGATGATCAAGAGTGTCTGTACCATGGCAAAGCCAGAGAAGATAGCCCCGGCAACAAAGTATGGCGGGAATATAGTGGTGTGCCATCCGGGTATAACGGAGGTGGCAAAGTCAAAGGATACAATGGTATGCACGGAGAGTACAAGTGGTGTTGCCAAACCTGCAAGAACCAGGGAAACTTCTTCAAATCGCTGCCAGTCCTTTGCACGTCCTGTCCAGCCGAAACTTACCAGGCTGTAGATTTTTTTCTGGAAGGGTTTGACGGCCCTGTCCCGTATCATACCAAAATCCGGCAGTAAGCCTGTCCACCAGAAAACCAATGAAACAGATAAATACGTTGAT
>JABDRK010000115.1 GCA_013041785.1 Eudoraea sp. | reverse complement strand
GTAACAGACAGGTAATTTCCATAGGGTACGTTTAAACGCCTTCTTTTTTCTTTTGCTCGCATATGCCTGCATCAAGACCTCCTCATATTGGTCCAGTTCAATGGCGGTGTCGTTGTTTATTATTGTCAGGGAATTATACGCAGGGACAAACTCCCATTCAGCAGATTTAAGGACCTTTTGTTGTAAGTACATTCTAAAAGCGATGATGTCGTCCAGAATGGTTTCATCCACCCGGTTTGGCCAGGTTACAAGAATCGCCTGTTCTCCAAATGACCTGACCTGTATTTTAAATGTGCCCACTACGCTATGAGAAGATTGTTTTTTGGAAATTCCCGGGCAAGATACGTTAATATCTCCAAAACATTATCGGTATCCCCGTGAAGGCAAATGGTTTCTGCTTTAATGGCTTTTTTCTCACCAGTCAGGGTAGTTAACTTGCCCTCTCTGATGATTGGCAAAATGTGTTGTAATACGCTGTGTGGATCTTGAATAAGCGCCTCTGGGTTGCTTCGGGAAACCAGGCTGAGGTCATCATTATAATTGCGATCTCCAAATGCTTCATAAAACACCGGCCAGCCTGAAGCTTTTGCTTCCTCAGCGATTACAGAACCATAGGGAACATAGAGCTTTGTACTATTTCTATAAGGTCGCACGGCCTCCATGAAGCATCGTGCCAGTTCCTTGTCCTTAGCCAGGTCATTATACAGGGCCCCATGGGGTTTTATATGATGCAGTGGAGCATTTGCTTCTTCAAGAATTTGCAACAGGCTTTCTATCTGCTCCCGAACACAGGAAATCAAATCAGGTCGGGCAAGTTTTATCGATTTCCTTCCAAAATTTTCACGATCCGGATATGATGGATGTGCTCCTATTTTGACCTTATTCTCCAAGGCCAGTGCCACAACACGCTTCATAGTCTGTTCATCCCCTGCATGACCGCCACAGGCAATACTGCAGGAGGATATAAAAGGAAAGAGGTCCTGTTCATTATTCAGGCCTTCCCCTACATCAGCATTTAAATCGATTTTACGCACCTCGCTCATCCTATTATACCAAATACCCCAAGGATACTTTTAATCCCCAGCAAGCTTACAATTATTATTATGAGTATGGCTATCAGGTTCTGCCATCTTCGATTGGTATATCGTCCCAACAAATTGGATTGATTCAAGATCCATAGCATTAAAGCAGCCACAACAGGCAGCAGCAATCCATTGGTAACCTGGGCAAATTTAATAACCTCAATGGGTTTGACATCAAATGAGAGTGATACCACCCCAAAAAACAAAATAACCATCCAAACCATTCGAAACCGATACTCTTTAAGATTTGCCGGCCAGCCAAAACAACTTCTCGCCACATAGGCTGCCGCCAGAGGCGCTGTAATAGCCGAAGTAACCCCGGCTGCAAAAAGTCCGATCCCCATAAAATAGCGTGCCGCATTTCCATATAGGGGTTCCAGACCCCGGGCCAGATCCAGAGCCCCGGTTATTTGTTCGCCGGGTATGGCCACCGCAGTGACGATAATAGCCATGGAAATGAATCCTCCAAGACCAATGGATACCAGGGTATCCCGACGAACCAGGGGTAAATCCTCTTTATTCTGCCATTTCTCACGAACAAGATTGGCATGTAAGAAAAGGTTATAGGGAACTACCGTTGTACCAATCAAGCCGATGACCGTGAGTATAGAAGTTTCGGGTAATTTAGGAATAAATAGCCCTTTGAGCATTCCCATTATATCGGGTTTGGTAATAATAGCCGTGAGCAAAAATGAAATGCTCATGAGTAGTACAAGGGAAATGAAAACCTTTTCCAACAGTTTGTAAGATCCTCGAAAAAGAAGAATAAAGGCCAGGATGCCTATTATCCAGGCATACCAGGATCGGTATTGTTCCCCAAACAAGGCCTCAAGCCCCAGCGTGGCTCCTCCAATATTCCCGGCTTCATAGGCAGTATTCCCGATAACAATTGCCGCTAGTACTAATCCCAGAATGAGAAATTTTTTCCAGGGGGTCTTTATAGTAAGTAGTATGGATTCGGCAAGTCCCTTGCGGGTAACCAGACCAAGGCGGGCTGACATTTCCTGAAGCACAAGGGTTGCCAATACAGAAAGCAAAATGGCCCAGAGGAGTTCATAACCGAATGCTACCCCTGCAAGCGTACACAGGGTCACTGTACCGGGACCGATAAATGCAGCCGCCACTAAAAGGCCAGGCCCAATCTTTTTTAACATGGAATTTGAGTTAAAACGCTTCCGTTTGCATAAAGATAAAGAATCGTTTTCTGAACCTTTTTTTGATCACAAATTGTGCATTTCATCTAAAATTTTGCAGTTCGTCTAAAAGTGGGGTGTCATACGTCGATAAAACATACTATTCCAAAATTCTGCCGGTTATAATATCCCCAAATCAATTTATTGACCTACTTAAGCATGACCTGTTTAGACTGCAAAAAAGAATTAAGTTACCTGGACCATCGAAACGCTATGGACACACTCGGAGTTGAGTTGTGCAGCCACCATAAAACCCGTATTGACAAGCTGATCAGGCTAAACAATACCCCGGTGGAAGCGATACAATTGTACTACAGTTTAAAAGATGCCGGTGTAAGCCCTATGCTTGAATGGTGGGATGGGTGCAAGTCCATCGACATTGCCATTTCAAGGGTAAAATTGAATATCGAAGTGGATACGGATTATCAAATGATGACCCATGAACAAGCGATGAATAATCTTGAGGAGGCCATGCATTCTTTCCAGAATGGCTTCACTACCATAAGGATTCCACATACGCTGATTCGCCATTATTTAAGTGAAACCGTAAGCAGTGTTTTAGGAATCATTGCAGGTCTTAAGGTCAATATTAAAAAGGTAGTGTAAGGCACTGCCACTGGTAAATCTAAAAATGCAACTATGGATTCAAGTAGCAATTATACAGAACAATCCTATAAATTGAGCAAGCTAATACTCTTCCTGCTTACCTTTGCGGCCTTTGCTATCATGGTAAATAGCAATGCTGAACTTTCAAGGTATCTTTTTGGATTTCCGATTATTGTTTCCGGAATACTGGGCATTGTAGGAACCTATATTCTGTATAAAGGCAGGCATGAACCTATAAACGAAAAGAAGGTCATCGCAGTGATTGTAAATGCCGCGATGGTTATCCTAATCCTTACCATATTTATTTCCAATACCCTTTACAGACTGTAAAGGCCAGACAATCCTGTATTTCTCAGCATTTTCCGCCTAATTCCTTCAGCGGCCTAATTCGTTCGCTTTTTTGTATCTTTTTCTCATAAACAATTTTCCATGAGAAATGTAGATCGAAGACAGTGGCTTAAAACAATTGGCCTTTCCAGTGGATTTGCCCTATTTGGAGGACTGGATGCCCTTGCCCTGGATTATCCGGAAAGACAGATAATTGCCAATAGCCCCGTTAAACTAAGTTCCAACGAAAATCCTTACGGGCCTTCTAAACGTGTACGATCGGTGATGACCAGCACTTTTGACAAGGCCTGCCGTTACCCTTTTGGTGCGCTGCGCGGACTGGTGGATATGATTGCCGAAAAAGAAGGCGTCACGAAAGACCATGTTGTGGTTACGGGGGGGTCTACTGAAGGATTGAAAGCAACCGGATTGGTATACGGC
>JABDRK010000102.1 GCA_013041785.1 Eudoraea sp. | reverse complement strand
GTGGTGAGGATGAGATTTTCCAGGATTATATCCCTGTGCCCCAAATGAGAGAATACCAGGTTTCTTTCGGTATCCGCAATAATTTCCAGCAGGTAAAACCCATTGGCGTCCGTAGTCGTTCCCCGATCCTCGACACGAATGTTGACATCGGGCAGCGGCTTCTTTTCCTCATCCAATACAATTCCCGTGATATTGGCGGTCTGGGCAATCAACGCCAGGGGACATAAGAGTAAAAGCCAGAAAAAAAATCGATGATTCAAGTGGTTACCTTCTGAAAAAACTACTGTTAAAGGTAGTTGAATTCCCTACATTATCCGTAACGGTCACCTCGAGGGTACATTGTTTTTTATCCAGGATAACATCGTCAAAATTATAGGTAAGGGTGCTGGTCTTGGGTTCGTATTCCATTAGGATCCATTCTCCGTTCAGTGTCGCAGAATAACTGTCTATACCGCTGAGGTCATCAGCTATCCTAAGGCTGAGGTAGCGGTAATTGGTAAGCCATTGTTTTTCCTTGAAGTTACGGGGACGGATTTTCGGGGGTACCGTATCCTTTACCATGGTATAGGTGCCCAATTGACGTGTCCTGATGGAAAAGGAGGTGCCGTTTTTATAGGTGTTCATGTATTGAGGCACGCCTTTTTTGTTCAGGCGGGCAATAAACAACTGTTTTCGTTCCTGTTGGGAATAGGAAGAGGCATCAAAGGAAATGGCAAAATTCCTATGGGCAGGGATACTGTTTTCGTGGATCTTTACCGTATCCTTTCCCGGTTGCAGATCGATATAAAAATCCTCATAAAAGGTATTCTCAGGAAAGAATACGCGGGCAATTCCCAGATCGTAATTGTTAGGTTGTTTACTTTTCAGGAAATAGGGAGTTTGTTTGGCTTCCCGTTTTTTTAAGAGGGGTTCACGTACCCCCTCTACAGGAATTGTCACGTTTACGGTATTGTCTTGCAGATCCCGAATACGAATTTCTACCGTATAATTAAGCCCCTCTTTTACCTCAATCTTTCCATCGTTAAACAACTTTTTATAGATGCTTAATTTATTGCCGGGAGCTTTAAAACACCTTTGTATCCGTTGCCTGTTTCTTCCAAAATAGGTATAGTCTATGAGGGTGTTGATATAGCGGGTTTCCGAAAAGGAAAATGAATCGAAATCAAAATCCGTGTACACCTGGCCATTTACCAGTTGCTGGATCTCGAAAACACCGTTTTTGTTGGCTGCCATATCCTGCCGGTCAAAGGCATTGACGCCAAATCCAATAGTACCAAGGGCTTTGACTTTATCGGCCAAATACGTGCCGTCTGCCTGCTTGCTGAAGTTCAGCTGTATCCTTTCATTACTTTGATTCACCCGGGCGTCAGTAGACAGGGGGTAGGCATGTAAACTTACCAGACTTGGGTTGGTGGCATCGCGCACCTCTAATCCATAGAGCAAAGGATTGGTGGGTTTCTCATTAAGGCTGTTCCGGATTTCGAAATGCAAATGGGGCCCTGAAGAGCCCCCAGTATTGCCACTATAGGCCACAATGCCGTCTTTATCGACCTTAATTTCACCAAAGTCCGGAAAGATCTCCACTTCATAGGATTTTTTCCGGTACTGGATTTCCTTCACATACTTTTCTATTTCCGGAGAAAATTTCTGCAGGTGTGCATATACCGAGGTATAGCCATTGGGATGTGCAATGTATAGCGCTTTGCCGTACCCCCAGTGGGAAATCTTGATCCGTGTAACCGTTCCATCAGCTATGGCATATACCGGCAATCCCTGCCTTTGCTGCGTTTTAATATCGATTCCTGAATGAAAGTGGTTGGAACGCAATTCCCCAAAAGTTCCGGCCAGAATCAGGGGAATATCAAGAGGAGGCCGGAAAACATCCGTAGGGTATGGTGATTGTCCCAACAACATTGGCCCGGCAAGCAGGAGTAATACAATCGTAAATATCCTCATAGCAGTAAGTATGGTACGAAATTAATTAATATGCCTGTAATGTCATAATACACTTTAGAGCGGTAGTTTTCCAACAGAAAGCTAAAAACAGCTAAAGTAACCCTTCAATAATAATGCTAAAAATAATTGCGAGGTCTACCTATCTATCTTAAATTTGTAGGAATGGCATTGAATTTTGTACATGAGTGAATTGGTCGAAATCGTTGATTCTCTCGAGAATAAGATTAGCAAGCTTCTGCACAAATTGACGTTGCAGAGTCAGGCTAACGCCAAACTGGAACAGGAGTTGGTAGCCTTGAAGGGTAAACTCGAAGAGACCAAAAAATCCACAACGGATTGGGAGGAAAAATATGAATCCCTAAAACTCGCAAGTTCGATGCTGGGCAGTGATACTAATAAAACAGAAGCAAAGCTCAAAATAAATTCGCTGATCAGAGAGTTGGACCATTGCATTGCACAACTCGCTGAGTAGCACATAGCTTTCAATATGGCGGAGAAGCTTAAGATAAAGCTATCAATAGCAGACCGTGTATACCCTTTGACCATTGATCCTGGTCAGGAAGAGGGTTTGCGGAAAGCTGCCAAAAATATTGAACAACTGGCCAGAAAATTCGAACAGAATTATGCTGTTCGTGACAAACAGGATGTACTGGCCATGTGTGCTTTACAGTTTGCCTCTAAAATTGAACAGGGAGGCATTGACCAGAAGGAAGACACCAGAGAAGTCAAACTGCGTTTACAAGCACTTGATGATCTGGTTAATTCCAAATTGAGCATAAAATAAGTTCTTTAACATAACATTTGTTACTGCCCACATTGGTACTATTTTTTTGACAAACTCAACACTATTATTTTTGAAAAGGGTGAGTTTAGATTGTAAAAGCAAGCCTCCCAGTTAGAGGATCCTTGAGCAGTCTGTTAGCCCTAAACCTGTTTTTTGGAGTTTGTACAAAACTTCTGATCAATGTGGGCTTTTTTTTTGGTATCGATTGCATTTGAGGGCTAATTAAACTGTGCGCATCCGGAAAAGGGTGCCAGCAGAGAACACGTTGCCTCGTTAAACGGGGTACCTAAACCAGTATTGACAAATGGATACAACAACAATTTTGATTGCGGCGATAGGCGGACTCGTTCTGGGTTTTATTATTGCCAAGATCCTAGAAAAAGGTCGGGCTTCCCGGACTATTGGGAATGCCAAAAAAGAAGCCGGTGCCATCATTAAAAATGCGAAGAGGGAAGGTGAGAATATCAAAAAGGACAAAATCTTCCAGGCCAAGGAGAAGTTTCTCGAACTGAAAGCTGAACACGAAAAGGTAATTATCAATAAGAACAAAAAAATTGCCGAGGCAGAAAAAAGGACCCGTGACAAAGAATCCCAGATAAGCAGTGAACTGGCCAAATCGAGGAGGCAAAACGAAAAACTCGAAGCAAAACTTAAGGAAGTAGACCACAAAAGGGAATTCTACGAAAAGAAGCAGACTGAACTGGAAAAACTACATCAAAGCCAGGTACAGCAACTCGAAGTCATCTCCGGGCTTTCCGCTGAAGAAGCACGGGCGCAGCTCTTTGAATCTCTCAAGGAGAAAGCGAAGTCAGACGCGATGACTTACCTGCAAACCACCCTGGAAGATGTTAAGCTAACGGCACAACAGGAAGCCAAAAAAATCGTAATCAATACCATACAGCGGGTAGGTACGGAAGAAGCCATAGAGAATTGCGTTTCCGTATTCAACCTGGAATCTGATGATGTTAAAGGTAGGATCATCGGCCGTGAAGGAAGAAATATTCGGGCCCTTGAATCTGCCACCGGCGTTGAGATCATTGTAGACGATACCCCAGAGGCCATCATTCTTTCCTGTTTTGATTCGGTTCGCAGGGAAGTAGCACGCCTCTCCCTGCACAAACTGGTAACAGACGGGAGGATCCACCCGGCCAGGATAGAAGAAATAGTCCGCAAAACCGAGAGGCAGATCGAACAAGAGATTGTAGAGGTCGGGAAACGGGCGGTAATTGATTTGGGAATTCACGGATTACATCCTGAGCTGATCAAAACCGTAGGCCGAATGAAGTACCGATCCTCTTATGGACAAAACCTGCTGCAGCATTCCAGGGAAGTTGCCAAACTGTGTGGCATCATGGCCGCAGAACTTGGTGTGAACCCTAAACTGGCTAAAAGGGCTGGGTTGCTGCACGATATTGGAAAGGTACCCAATACCGAGGCAGAAGTGGAGACCCCTCATGCTATACTGGGGATGCAATGGGCTGAAAAATACGGTGAAAAACCAGATGTAAGCAACGCCATAGGGGCGCACCACGATGAGGTTGATATGAAATCCCTGATTGCGCCTATTGTCCAGGTTTGCGATGCCATAAGCGGCGCCAGGCCCGGTGCAAGGCGGCAGGTACTCGATAGTTATATCCAAAGGTTGAAAGATCTTGAGGATATTGCTTTTGGCTTTGGTGGTGTGCAGAAAGCCTACGCCATTCAGGCCGGCAGGGAATTACGGGTTATCGTGGAAAGTGAGAAGGTCAGTGACGAAAAAGCCGCCCAGCTCTCTTTTGAAATTTCCCAGAAGATCCAAACCGATATGACCTATCCGGGGCAGGTTAAGGTTACCGTGATACGGGAAACCCGCGCTGTGAATGTGGCTAAATAAATACACCGATTAAAAACAAGATATTAAGGGCTGCATCTGCAGTCCTTTTTATTTAGATTAAAGATACGAAGACTGCTCAGGTTTTGAGGAGGGACAAGATATGGTCTGTGTCAGTTACCGTAGCAAATTCCTCCTGAATGCTGGCAAGTGCTGTTTGATGCATTAGTTC
>JABDRK010000099.1 GCA_013041785.1 Eudoraea sp. | reverse complement strand
GCCACAGCCTGCGCAATTGGCGGCCGGCAGCAATTCCTCAACCTCGGCAATCAGCGGATTTTCATAAACGTAGAACTTCTTGGAAACTACATATAACACCAATCCGGATACGATTCCTAAAAGGGCCAGCAAAATTGCGCTATCTAGAATGGATTCCAACATATCATATTAAATTCTCAGAATTGAAATTCTGAAGGTTTTTCTAAAATAATTTTTAAATGCGTATACCGCTGTATAATAGGGGATAAGAATCAGGAGTGCTAACAATCCTGCAATCCATTCTGCAAAAAACAGAGAAGCGGTTACCAAGGTCAATAACATAAGGAGAAAGGGGAAAATGTAGGCCCAAAAAACAGCCTTCTGCCCTAAGTCCTTTTTTAATATGACCTTCACTGGTTCATTGAGTGCAAAGGATTCCTGGGAATCAATAATTTCAACTTCCTTGGTAGTTGAATCGGAAACCCCGCAAGCTCCTTTGGCACTGCACGATTCACAATGGACGTCTTTATCCAGGGAAACAATAATGGATCTGCCGTGTATTTCAGAAACTACCCCCGAATGGATAAATGCGTTAGTTTCCTTAGGTTTAAAATCCATATTCTTACTGTTTATGCGCTCTACAATTGTGAATCCTATCAATAATCGGGGTAAAACTAGTATTTTGGTTCAAGGCAATATATGATAAATATCAGAGTTTCCGATTACTGATATACGTGTTATATATACGTAAAAAGCGTCTTAATAGTATGTTCAAAGGCTACTTAATGACGCTAAAAGTCTGTGGGATTTGCTTTGATTCTAAAGGAACTGTACCCCTTCATTGGTCGAATTTAACAGCAATTTATACCGGTATGGTAAGGTATTTGCTACTTTTAAGGAAAAATAAGGGCTATGAAATCGGTTATTTCCCTTTTATTGATGGTGTTTATCTCAAGCCTTGGGTGGGCCCAGACCGATCTTCCCAAAACTCAACCCCTCAAGATATCTGCAGATAAGAAATTGGATGTAAAAAATTCCCCAAACCAGGGAACAGCATTGAATATGCCTTCTGTCATTACACCTAGTCCAGACATAAATCTCAAGGACGCCTCAAAGGATCGCAACGTTAAGATGCTTCCCGAAAAGGAGTTAAAACAAGCAGGCTTTGATTTGAAACTTGACCCGAAAGTAGGGGAAGCCGAACGGGGCAAATCCAATAAATTCTTTGGCGACATGTATTTGGGAGATGTTAAGACTACATCAAAATTTGTGGGCGTTGTGTGCCGAGACCATGAGTATGTAGACGGCGATCGTGTCCGAGTATATGCAAACGATATCGTGGTGGAACCCAATATAATGCTCACCGGCAGCTTTAAGGGCATCAATGTGGATCTGGACAAAGGATTCAACCGCCTGGATTTTGAAGCCCTGAACCAGGGATCATCAGGCCCCAATACCGCACAGATCGATGTTTACGATGAGAACGGGAAACTCATATATTCCAATAAATGGTTGCTCTCCACCGGATCTAAAGCTTCCCTGATCGTAGTTCAGGAGTAAGGAGTTAGCGCTTCCCGGGGGGATACGTTTCCTCAGCACGTTTCATGACATCTTCCTTATAAAAAGCAGCATCTTTGAATTGCACGTCCGCATAGCGTTGTGCCTGGTCATTAAAATGAGGAGATTCCGGATCCCCGCTTTGACCTCCTGCAAGTATGGTTTTGGCTTTTACTCTTTCTCCAAATTCCACAACGGCAACAAAGCTGTTTCCCCGGGTCCCGTAGATTTTTTTCGTATTGTTGGTATACCGGGCGCCATAGGCCGCAAGGGCTCCCCATCTGCCCGAGGCAAATCCGATGGGAATGCTGGGCTGGTCATCACTGAAAGGCTGGCGAATATCCCCTGTTAGCCGCTGATAGCGATGCACTTCCCCCCAGGGGAGCTCCCAGGTTCCATAATCTTCTTTCAACTGTTCCAACACCCCGGCAAAAACCTGAAGCCTTTCTTCTGCGGGAGACGCATTTCCAAAATAAGTCATGAGCTCCATATCACTCATGCGGAAAGGTCTTTCTCCCTTCCTGCCATAATGCGTGCCATAGTAATGGGCAAGGGTCATAGCCACAGAACTTTTGGAGGTCCGGTAATCCCATTGCCTGAGGACATCAATAGCGGCTTTCATATCGCTGTCCGCTACAACTGCCTGATCATAAGCCGCTACCAATCCCGGTATCAAAGCAGCAAAAGCAGGCAAATATGGATCGTGTGCCAAAGTTATCAGGCTATCCAGGGTATAGCCTTTTCTATCCTTGAGCAGACCAATGGCGTGTACTCCCCGGAAATTTTCACGGTCTATGGACATATACCCGGGATAATCTTCACGTTGAGGACTGTATTCCAAAGCAGCTGTAAACGGAGTGGAATTACAGTTTTGGATCCAGCCGTTTTCCGGATTCAGGATCAGGATATTTTCATCAACGGTATGCAGGCCTTTCCAATCTGTGGCTGGGTTACTTCCGTCCAGCGGCTGTGAATAATCAAACAGCGTATCTCTTTTCGGGATAAAATTTCCATGGAAGTAGGCAATATTGCCATCCGCATCTGCATACACCGTGTTATTTGAGGAATTGGTCCGGATGTCCATCATTTTGCGAAATCCTTCATAGCCGTCCTGTTTGGTCCGTATATAAGACTGTTCCAGGGCCTTCACCGGATCCCACATCATGGCTGTAGCCACGGGTTGGTCTCCTTCTTTATGTGTTAATGGACCGTGATGGGTTCTGTATCCCGGATAACTTATGGATTTCATCCCTCCATCTGTTTTGTACTTAAGACTAACCTCAAAGGTGTCGACAGGCCTGAGTTCCTCTCCATAAATATAATAGGGCTCTCCTTCCTGTTCCACAATGGTCTCCAAATACTCATCCATTACATCGGTATAAGTTGAGGTATGAATCCAACCTGTTTTTTCATTGAAGCCCTGATAGATAAAAAACTGACCCCAGGTAACGGCCCCGTAGGCATTGAGGCCTTCTTCACTTACCATATGTACTTCTCCCCGGAAATAGAAAGAAGTGTGGGGATTAATAAGAAGCATTGCATTGCCAGACTGGGTAAGCTTGCCGGAGATTGCAATACCGTTTGAGCCCTGAGGTTCAACCTCAGCTTTTTTGCGTTCTTCCAATATGCTGGATTCCGGAAACGATATCCCTTCATCATAGAATTCCTGCAATTTTCTAACAGATACCCGTTCAATATCTCCGCCAATAGAGCCTTCACTAAAGTACATCGGCATCCAGGGTTCAAACCGTGTAAGCAGCCGGGGCTTTACTTCCGGGTGTGTATACAGGTAATAATTAATGCCATCGGCAAAGGCATCACAGAGCTTTTTTAACCATTCCGGACTCTTTTCATATGCCTGAATAGCTTCCTCCCTGCTCATAAATAGCCGGGCACGAAGATCGCTGTACAAGGCTTTTTCACCTTCTACCTCAGCAAGGCGGCCAATGGCCCAGATATAATTTTGTTCCACCCTTTGGAAATCGTCTTCGCATTGCGCGTACAGGAGCCCGAAAACAGCATCGGCATCTGTTTTCCCATAGACATGAGGAATGCCGAACTCATCCCGTATGATCTCGGTATTCGACGCCTGTGCTTCCCATCTTTCCTGTTCTGTTAGTTCATGCCCACCAGAACACGATATAAAACAAATACAACATAGAAGCGCGAGATATTTCATAGGTGACTTTGTTTTTAGAAGTTGAAAATACTTCACCCCTGCCTTAATTGCTAATTTTGATGTTAAATTCTGATAGGGCACCCTCCTCAGGGCCTATTCATTTTTCCGCTATATTGCGCAAGCTAATCCTGAAAATAGCATCCGGGCAAAAACCATGAAAGAAAAACGGGTAAGTATTCTAAAAGCCTTCCAGACCATTATTTGGCCAAGGCGAAACCTGGTATTCATTGGGTTAATCCTAATTATAATAAGCAAAGCTGCAAGTTTTGTTGCCCCGATGTCTTTAAAATATCTGATGGATGATATTATCCCCAATAAGGACATCCCTTTGCTGAAATTATTGGTGGGTATTGTAATTGCAGCCATCCTGATACAGGCGGTGACTTCATTTCTGCTAACGCGCATCCTCAGCGTACAGGCCCAGTTCATGATTTCTGAACTTAGGGCGCAGGTCCAAAAGAAGGTGCTCTCATTGCCCATCCGGTTTTTTGACAACACCAAATCCGGAGAATTGGTTTCCAGGATCATGACTGATGTCGAAGGCGTAAGAAACCTAATTGGTACCGGACTGGTGCAATTGGTTGGAGGCAGTGTTACGGCTATCGTTGCCCTCATCCTCTTGCTGGGGATCAGTCCGAGCATGACTTTGTTTGCCTTGATTCCCCTGTGCATATTTGCCTTTATAGCATTGAAAGCCTTTAAGGTGATACGTCCCATATTCCGAACCCGTGGAAAAATCAATGCCGAAGTCACAGGCCGACTCACAGAAACCCTGGGTGGAATCCGGGTCATCAAAGGATTTAATGCAGAAAAACAGGAACACAGCGTTTTCGAGGAAGGTGTGCATCGTTTATATGAGAATGTCAAGAAAAGCCTCACTGCTACCGCTATTATGACGAGTTCCTCCACCTTCCTGCTGGGGGTTGCCACCACCGGCATTATGGGCCTGGGTGGCTACAAGATCATGATGGATGAGCTTACCGTGGGAGAATTTCTCACCTTTACTTTCCTGCTGGGGCTGATGATCGCTCCTATTGTACAAATGAGCAATATCGGGAGTCAGTTGACCGAAGCACTGGCCGGACTCGATCGTACAGAAGAATTAATGAACATGGTTCCTGAAGCCCGGGAAGAAGAACGCACGGAAGTAATCCCGGATATCCTGGGCCATGTGGTTTTCGAAAAGGTTTCTTTCGCCTATGAAGAAGATAAGGTAGTCCTGGAAGATATCAGCTTTGAAGTCAACCCCGGATCCGTTATAGCTCTGGTAGGTAGTTCCGGTTCAGGAAAAAGCACCATCGCCGGACTTGCGGCCAGCTTTTTGATTCCCCGTAGCGGGAAGATCACGGTAGATGGATATAATTTATCGAACGTTCAACTGGAAAGCTACCGTAAACACCTGGGGGTAGTTTTACAGGACGACTTCCTGTTTGAGGGAACCATTCGCGAAAATATCCTTTTTCCCAGACCTGAAGCTTCGGAAGCCGAACTGACCGAGGCTGTTCGTTCGGCCTATGTTGATGAGTTCACGGACCGCTTCGAAAATGGCCTCGATACGCTGATCGGGGAACGCGGAATTAAGCTTTCGGGGGGGCAAAGGCAGCGTATCGCTATTGCCCGGGCAATTTTGGCAGATCCGAAGGTTCTGATTCTGGATGAAGCCACCTCCAATTTGGACACCGAAAGTGAAGCTTTGATTCAAAAAAGTCTTGCTGCCCTGACAGCCGGGAGGACCACTTTTGTGATCGCACACCGCCTCAGTACAATTCGGAAAGCCGATCAGATCTTAGTTGTGGAAGATGGTCGTATCGCAGAACGCGGCACGCACGATGATCTTATTGCTAAAGAAGGAAGGTACTACCACCTGTTTACCTACCAGGCGCGAATCTAGAGTTATTAGTCGATATTAATAACTTTTTCTATTTGGGGTGCATATTTTTTGATAGTCATTTCCACCCCACTTTTCAGGGTCATCTGGTTGACACTACATCCCACACAATTCCCTTCTAATCGCACCTTGACCTCCTTGCCGTTTTCTATCGATACCAGCGAGATATCCCCGCCATCATTCTTTAAAAAGGGTCGGATCTCCTCAAGGGCGTTTTCTACTTTCTCTCTTAATTCGTCCACAGTCATACTCATTTTTTCTTCACAGCTGCACATCCTGCCATGGTGGTTATTTTGATTGCCTCAGTTGGAGGAAGATCTTTATTCCGCTTCACCAATTCACTAACTGTATTGCGGGTAAGCTGCTCAAAGGCCTTCTCAACAGGAGTAGCTGTTTGCAAGGCAGCAGGTCTTCCCACATCTCCGGCTTCCCGTATACTCTGAACCAGTGGAATTTCACCAAGGAAAGGTACATTGAGGTCTTCAGCAAGATTCTTCGCACCTTCCCTGCCAAAGATATAATACTTATTATCCGGGAGTTCTTCAGGGGTAAAATAGGCCATATTTTCCACTATTCCCAGAACAGGTACATTTATCGCTTCCTGTTGGAACATGGCCACCCCTTTGCGGGCATCGGCCAGGGCAACTTCCTGTGGGGTACTTACTACTACGGCCCCGGTTACGGGCAGGGATTGCATGATGCTCAAATGTATGTCGCCCGTTCCGGGTGGCAAATCGATCAATAAAAAATCCAATTGATCCCAGTGGGCATCAAATATCATCTGATTTAAGGCTTTTGCAGCCATCGGTCCCCTCCAGATCACGGCCTGATTGGGCTCGGTGAAAAATCCTATAGACAAAAGCTTTACGCCATAATTCTCTACCGGCAGCATTTTAGACTTCCCTTCAATATCAACCGCAAGGGGTCTTTTTTGCTCCACGTCAAACATTATTGGCATGGAAGGGCCGTAAATATCCGCGTCCAGCAAGCCCACATTAAATCCCATTTTAGCCAGGGAAACAGCGAGGTTGGCCGTTACCGTAGATTTGCCTACTCCACCTTTTCCTGAAGCCACTGCAATGATATTCGTAATCCCGGGTATTGGCTTTCCCTTAATCTCATTTACTTTAGGTTCAGCCGGGGTATCTACCTTTACATTTACGGTAATTTTAGCCTTTTCATAAACCTCCTTATGAATAGTCTTCAGGATTTCTACCTCCGTTTTTTTTCGGGCCTGCAGGCTTGGGTTATTGATGGTGATATCCACGACCACCTCGTCTCCAAAAACCTGAATGTTCTTGACCGCTCCGCTCTCCACCATATTCTTACCCTCTCCGGGGACTGTTATGGTTTCCAAAGCCTCTAAAATCTGTTTTTTGGTGAAAAGTGCTGCCATCTGCTGCTGTTCCTGTTTATATACTTTCGCTAAACGGCAAAGATAAGGTTTGGTGGGGAAACTAGGAAGAAGTGCCCCTGAAAAAGAGGGCTCTAAGCCCCTGCATACAGGAAACCAAAAACCTTATAATTCCTGGGCCGGATCCCAGAAGTGTTTTTCGAAATTGACCACCTGGTCGTTTTCTACCGCCACCCCCTCATTTTCCAAAAGCTGTTGCATAAGCGTACTGCCACCAAAATGATGTTTCCCGGTGAGCAGGCCCTTGCGGTTTACCACCCTATGGGCGGGGATATCTTCCCGGGCTACGGCACCGTTCATCGCCCAGCCCACCATTCTGGCACTGCGCGCAGCACCCAAATACCTGGCAATAGCTCCATAGGAAGTCACACGCCCGTAAGGGATCTCACGTGCTACCTTATATACCAGTTCAAAGAAGTTCTGATTGCCCGTTTTCATTTATTTATAGAAAATACGAATAATGGTGATCACTAGCAGAATCAGCATGAGAAAGCTCAAAATGTAATTGGAATTGCGGGAGAAAGCGTTGGTTTTGTTTTCCAATTTGTTGAAATAAACTGTGTATAGGTATAAAACGGTGAAGGTTCCTGCTCCGGCAGCCACAATAAAGGTCAGGATGTCCCACAGCTCAAATTTAATCCAGCCTGAAGCATTCCACATGGCATTAAGGCCGCTGTAGTAGGGGATGGTAAGCAAATTGAGCGCTGCGAGCAAAAGTCCCTTTAAAAAGCTGTTCTTCCTACTCACCTTAGAAAGCCGCATTTTCTCAGGTTTGTTGTTTTTTGCAGATACATAAAAGTAGATGGCAAAGAAGGCAAATACGGCGATGGCCAATTTTAAAAGAATATCGATAACTTCAGGGTGGCGATACAGGAATTTGGAGATAAGAACGGCAACATAGGCCTGTACCATAATCATGGTAGAAACACCCATGCTGAAAATTATCCCGTCCGATTTCCCCCTTTCCACACTGGTTTTAGCCGCATTCATATTCAGGAGACCAGGAGGTACGGTGGCCATAAACGCCGCCGAATAGGTAGCAAAAAAAAGGAGGAGCAAGTGCGTCATGGGTCAGTTGAGCCTGAACTTTATGTACGTTATGGGTTTTCCTTCCTCAAGATACTGATTTTCATAAAATGTCTGTATCTCTGTTACTTCAGGGGGGCTCCCTGAATTTTGATATATGTTGTGGTTGGTATAGAGCACTTCATGTCCCAATCCCCGAAGCAATCCCAGGGTATATCCGTGAAGGAATTCACTATCTGTTTTGAGGTTAAGGATTCCTTCATCCTTGAGGATATGTTTGTATTTATCCAAATAGTCTGTATTGATCAACCGGTGCTTGGTTCGTTTGTACTTGATTTGCGGATCAGGAAAGGTAATCCAAATCTCTGAGACCTCATTTTCAGCAAAAAGCAGGTCTATGAGTTCAATCTGTGTTCTCAGGAAGGCCACCTGCTGCAGATTTTCTTCAAGGGCTGTTTTAGCCCCTTTCCAGAAACGTGCCCCTTTTATGTCTACCCCAATATAATTCCGGTGAGGGAATTTTTTGGCGAGGCCTACAGAATATTCTCCTTTGCCGCATCCCAGTTCCAGAACAATCGGATGTGAATTGCCAAAGTACTCGTGCCACCGGCCTTTGTATTGAAACTTCCCTTTAATTACCTGCTCCCGGCCCGGCTGAATAACATTGGGAAATGTCTCATTTTCCCGGAATCGCCTGAGCTTGTTCTTACTCCCCACGGAATTATGAAATTTAATGATTTAACAAAACTAAGGAAAACCAAAATTGTCATTGGCTTTTTTTCTTATCCCAGGTGAACAGGCTGAACATTCTGGCCAGCAAGAAAAAAAACTTCCATGCTGCGAACAGAGTCGATCTAAAATGAAACACCAGGAGGAGGTTGAGGATTATGCCGGATTGGAGAGCTTCTGTTCTATAGTGGGAAGGTCAGGTAAATTTTCAGCCTTTTCAAGGGTAAAGGAAAATTCTGAACCCACATCGGTAACGCTTTCCACATAGATCTTTTCCCCATGGGCTTCAATGATATGCTTTACAATCGACAAGCCCAGGCCGGAGCCGCCTTCTTGTCGGCTTCCACTCTTGTCTACCCGATAAAACCGCTCGAAAACCCGTGGAATATGTTCCTGTGGGATGCCTTCCCCATTATCAGTAATCCGGATAATCACCTTGTTTTTTATCAGGTTTTCCACACTTACTTCGGTAGTGCCGTTTTCCTGACCGTATTTTATGGAATTGACTAATAAGTTGCTAATCACCTGCTCTATCTTCTCTCGATCTGCATGTACCAGGATCGGGTCCTTATATTCCATATCAAAAGTAAGGTCAATATTCTTCTTTGATGCTTTCATTTCCAGCAGATCGAAGACATTCTGAATGAGTTCGATAATATCAAAATCTTCCCTCTTCAGGTTCAGGTCCCCAACTTCCAGTTTGGTAATCAGGTCAAGATCTTTTATGATATAAATAAGTCGTTCTACGCCTTTAGCGGCACGTTGCAGGTATTTCTTTCGGACATTCTTGTCGTTCATGGCCCCATCCAGGAGGGTCAGGATATACCCCTGAACTGTAAATAACGGGGTCTTCAGTTCGTGGGAAATATTTCCCAAAAATTCCTTCCGGTATTCTTCACGAATATTGAGGGTGTCAATTTCAATTTTTTTGTCCTTGGCAAATTTTTCGATCTCCTTGGTGAGGGTAGACATATCTGTAATTACCGGATTGGAGGGCATAGAGCTGGCTTCCAATAAGGATACATCATCGTATATGCGCTTTATACGGCGATATATATACTTTTGGACCCTGATCTGGATAACTGCAAAACAGACCCCAAAGGTTATCGCAGCTATAGCAGGAATATAGTACCAGGCCTCTGTTAAACTCCCGGTATACCATAACCAGGCAGAAAATAATCCAATAAGTAAGATTGTGATTAAACTTGAGGATCTAATGGCAAATTTATAGGACTTTTTTACTCTGGTAGCCGCCATTATAAAACAAACTTATACCCTACTCCTTTTACCGTTTTGAAGTGCTGGTCACCGATTTTCTCCCGTAGTTTTCTGATGTGGACATCAATTGTGCGTCCCCCAACAACCACTTCCTGACCCCAAACCTTATCGAGAATTACCTCCCTTTTAAATACCTTATTGGGCTTAGAAGCCAAAAGAGCCAGCAACTCGAATTCCTTACGGGGGAGAATAATCTCTTCCCCTTTGTTCATGACTTTATACTCTTCCCTGTTGATCACAATTTGGCCCACTTTCATTATTTCTTCCACCTTCATGCTATCGTCTTCCTTGAGACGTCTCAGGAGGGCTTTGATCTTACTGAGGAGGACCTTGGGTTTGATGGGTTTGGTAATGTAATCGTCGGCCCCGGCATCAAAACCAGCCACCTGGGAATAATCTTCCCCGCGGGCCGTAAGAAACGTAATGATAGTATTCTCCAGGCCTTTGGTGTTCCGAATGATCTCGCAGGCTTCAATGCCATCCATTTCCGGCATCATTACATCGAGGATAATCAGATGGGGGTTTTTCTTTTTGGCTTTCTGCACCCCTTCTGTCCCATTTTTAGCTGTGTATACCTGATATCCCTGAGAAGAAAGATTGTATTTTAAGATTTCGAGAATATCGGGCTCATCATCTACCAACAATATTTTAATATCTTCCTTTTTCATGGGGTTTGGATTTGGATCATCTGATCAAAAGTAAATATAATACATCTTTGGCTTTATGCGCTTAACATTGATTTAATGCGGATAACAATTTCCTAACATAAGCACATGGAAATCCAAGGTGATCCCTGGTTTTTTTAATAGGTCATTCTCAATTTTTAGCACTTTTTCCCTAATTAAAGCTGCAATTTGGTCGATGAAGTGCAAGATATTGCCGACAAGATGCATTTCATCGAATTTTTAGGTAAAATTTAAAAGGTCTTCTTGACGCGGTTTTCAAAAAAGCTATCTTTGTGGTATACACTTTGTTATATCCCTTGCATGAAGCACTTTTACTTAGTTTGCTTATTGGCTTTTTTCTCGCTCAGCTATGGGCAGGACAAACCTGTTTCGGGAGAAATCCAGGGTTTCAAAATGTATCCTAATCCGGTAACCAATGGCAAAGTCTACATTCAGACTGCACAAAATGCCCCAAAAAAAATCCTGATTTTTGATGTATTCGGCACCCGGGTAAAAGAGGTTACTATTCTTGGCAAGGAACTCAATTTAACTGATCTGGATGCCGGAGTTTATGTACTGCGTGTTATTGAAAAGGACAAAGTCGCTACGCGTAAATTAATCGTCAAATAGCCCAAATCGGGGGTCTTCAACCTTTTTTTTATTATTTATCCAATCGATGAAATGTTCAGTTTTATCGATGAACGGAATCGAAGAGTTACTTTACCTACAAAATCTGTCCGTTCACAACAATTCAAGTAAGCCGATTGCATTATTACCTATTTTTATATTGTTGATCCCAAATCAATACATATGAAGCTAATCTACTTATTCCTTTTACTAGGCATGGTTGTATCTGTTTCCGCTCAGGATACCGTAGACATAGCTTCTGCATCGGATACTCAAATAGAAGACTTCAAGCTCTATCCCAATCCGGCCTTTAACAATGTGGTCTATATTACTACCAAAGACAATGGCATCAAGGAAATCTCCATCTATGATGTTTTTGGCAAAGTTGTACTTACAGACCGGATTCGCAACAATGCCCTGGACATATCCCGTCTTATTCCGGGTGTTTATGTTATTCAGGTTATCGAGAATAAGAAAACCATGACCAGGAAGTTGGTGGTTAAATAACCCCTGTCTGCCTTACCGCAGGAATGACATTGGTGCTTACTGCGCCTTTTTATTTTGGTTATTTTTACTGCAGCTAAAACGGGTAATGGATATCCAAAATATTTTTGACTGCACGCCTTCAAAATTCGGCCCTCTGGCCCTGGATATTTTTCGTTTTCAATACCGGGAAAATACTACGTACAGGACATTCTGCAAACACCTTGGTATTGCTCCCGGGCAAGTAGATACTGCCGAAAGGATTCCCTTTTTACCCATCCAGTTTTATAAAACACACAAGGTATATACCGGTGAATTTTCCCCTGAAATCATTTTTTCCAGCAGTGGTACAACCGGACAAGTTCCCAGTAAACATTTTGTTGCCGACAAATCGATTTACCATAAAAGTTTTTTTCGATCATTCCAACAATTCTATGGCAGTCCCGGGGATTATTGTATCCTGGCTTTGCTTCCTTCTTACCTGGAACGGGAAGGCTCATCCCTGGTGTATATGGTCAATGCGTTGATCGATAAATCCGCGCACCCGGAAAGCGGGTTCTATTTGCATGAACACAAGTTATTGGCAGAGAAATTACACCGCCTTGATTCCAAGGGAACCCGGGTACTTTTGATCGGGGTTTCATTTGCACTGCTGGATTTGGTTGAGAAGTATTCTTTCCGGCTGAAAAATACTTTAGTGATGGAAACGGGCGGAATGAAGGGGAGGAGAAAGGAAATGATCCGGGAAGAATTGCATAAAAAACTCCGGGATGGATTTGGTGTTCCCACTATTCACAGTGAATACGGAATGACCGAATTATTGTCTCAGGCGTATTCCACTGACGATGGAAAGTTTGAATGCCCTCCCTGGATGAAGGTACTGATCCGGGACCCTGAAGACCCCCTTACTATTTTGCCTCCGGGAAAAACCGGAGGCGTGAATATCATTGATCTTGCAAATTTGCACTCCTGTAGTTTTCTGGCTACCCAGGATCTGGGAAAATTACTTCCGGATGGAGGCTTTGAGATTCTCGGGAGATTTGGTCATGCCGACTTAAGAGGCTGCAACCTGATGGCGCTTTAGACCTGGACAC
>JABDRK010000051.1 GCA_013041785.1 Eudoraea sp. | reverse complement strand
CTACTTCAATAAGGTTACAGACTGCGGGTGTTTTGGCGATGCGGTTAAACTAACTCCCTGGGAATCCTTTACCAAAGATGTGGTACTTTTAGTCCTCATCCTGCTTCTGTTCTACGGGAAGAAGTACATACAGCCGGTTTTTATAGCAAAAACTTCAATGGCTATTCTCCTTGTTTCTCTACTGGCCTGCGTGCTTTTCGTCAACCAGGTGATCAACCATTTGCCCTCTATCGATTTCAGACCCTATAAGTTAGGAGCAAACATTTCAGAAGGTATGAGCGTCCCTGCGGATGCTCCTAAAGCAATCTTTGAATATGCCTGGACTTTCGATGTGGATGGGGAGAGGACAACTATTGTGACACAGGGGGAGTATCCCACTGTTGACGGGGAGTTTATTGAAGTGGAGACCAAAGAAATCCAGAAGGGGTATGAACCCCCCATCCATGATTTTACGATAGAAGAAGCAGGTGTTGACATGGCTAAACAACTTCTTTCTGAGGATAATCTCGTCATGGTAATTGCCTATGATCTTGCCAAAAGCAATTTTAAGGTCTTTCAGGAAGTTAAGGATGTTACTGATAGAGCAATTTCAAAAGGCTACAAGGTTATTGGGATGTCGGCTTCTAATGAAGAATGGAGTACTCCGGTGATAGATGAGTACGGTCTCGGTTTTCCTTTTTATTTTACGGATGAAACTACTCTTAAGACCATAGTCCGCTCTAATCCCGGTGTTCTCGTTCTTGAAAGAGGTACTATAAAACAAAAAGTCCATTATAATGACATGGATGAACTTCTATTCTTAAACTGATCAATAATAAAATTATGAGAAATAAAATTGTAGCCGGAAACTGGAAAATGAATAAGAACAGGGCAGAAACGGCCCAGTTGATAGATGAGTTGATGTCGGCTGTTACACCATCTACTGCCGAAGTGATGATCGCCCCCACCTTTGTGAATTTGGCGGAAGCCGTTACTCAACTCGATGGTTCATTTATCGAAGTGGCTGCCCAGAATATGCACTTTGCCGAAAGTGGGGCCTACACAGGTGAGATATCTGCAGACATGCTTCAATCAATCGGTATAAAAACGGTAATTCTAGGCCATTCTGAACGAAGGGCTTATTTTGGGGAAGACGATGCGCTCCTGGCCAAAAAAGTCGATGCCGCCCTCAAAGCAGGTATCCGGATCATTTTCTGTTTCGGGGAGGAATTGCAGGATCGGAAAAGTGGAGATCATTTTAAAGTGGTAGGGAGTCAGTTAAAAAACGGCCTGTTCCACCTCGATGGCGATTCCTGGAAAAATATCGTCCTGGCTTATGAGCCCGTTTGGGCCATTGGTACAGGGGAAACTGCCTCACCAGAACAAGCTCAGGAAATGCACGCCTTTATCCGTAAGACTATCGCAGAAGCCTATAATAATCAGATAGCTCAGGATGTTACCATCCTCTATGGTGGCAGTGTAAAGCCCGGTAATGCAGAAGAGATCTTTTCAAAGCCAGATGTGGACGGCGGACTAATTGGTGGGGCTTCTCTGGTTGCATCAGATTTTGCTGCTATAGTAGCTGCAGCCCAGTAAGATGAGTTACGCCTACCTGGAATACCACTTTGAGATCGTACCCAGGGATCCGGGATCTGAGATCCTGCTAGCCGAATTAGCAGAGCTTCCTTTTGAGAGCTTTGAAGAAACTGAAAATGGCCTGAAGGCTTATGTCCGAAGGTCCGAATGGGAGGAAGAACTGCTTGGGCATATCAGTCTTTTGGACAATCCAGCTTTTAAAATTAATTACCATTTCCGCGAAATTCCAGCAGAAAACTGGAATAAAAAGTGGGAGACGCATTTTGATCCCATTGAGATAGACACAAGATGCAGGGTTAGGGCACCTTTCCATGCAAAAGAAGAAGTGTCCTTTGATATTGTGATCGAACCAAAGATGAGTTTTGGTACCGGGCACCATGAAACCACCTATTTGATGCTCAAATTTATTCTGGACATGGACCTCCAGGGTAAGTCGGTACTCGACATGGGTTGCGGGACGGCTGTTTTGGCTATACTGTCTGCGATGAAGGGCGCCAGATCCGTAGATGCCATAGATATCGATCACTGGAGTTATGTCAACTCCCTGGAAAACGTAAAAAGGAACAACCAGGAACAGATTCGGGTTCTCGAAGGGGATGTGAAGGCTATTCCCGAAATGAAATACGACCTGATTCTCGCCAATATAAACAGGAATATTTTACTGTCTGATATTTCTGCCTATTCAGAGCATTTGGAAGAAAAAGGGCAATTACTGCTAAGCGGATTTTATAAAGCAGATTCAGAAATGATAAACAGGAAGTGTCTGGAGGCCGGTCTGCGTCTGAAAACACAGCTTAAAAAAAATTCCTGGATGGCTGTTCTTTATCATAAAGACCGACTATAGAATAAGGGCCAATGCAGCCCATATAGCTTTGAAACAAATCGATCTATGAAAAAATCCGTCCGAAATGTAAAGTCGGAAAAATCACTATATTAGTAAAAATTCTTCGCTATGGGACAAAAAGAAAAATTTTCAGAAGAGCTGCTTTTAGAAGAAGTCACAGTAAAACAACATGAGATCGTCCTGTTTAATGATGATGTGAATACTTTTGATCACGTTATCGAAACTCTTATTGGTGTTTGCGACCATACCCCGGAACAGGCAGAACAATGTTCTCTTATCGTTCATTACAACGGGAAATGTACCGTAAAAACAGGAGAATACGATGATTTAA
>JABDRK010000040.1 GCA_013041785.1 Eudoraea sp. | reverse complement strand
ACTCTGTACCGTCCGTCTGGCCCGAAAGGCATTCCCGGGTATTGCCTCCTATAGCCTGGGGAAACTGTGTTCTTCCCTGGACATCAGCATTACCGATCGCCACAGGGCCCGGGGAGACGCTCATGCCACCGTGGTGCTTTTCCATAAGGTACTGGCTCAACCAGAATCCGATTCCCTCATCAAGCACTTCCTGAATGCCAGGTCGCAGGAGGCTACCCTCCCACCCGGATTGTCCCGTGAAACCTATGAAAGCCTGCCTGTGAAAACGGGCATCTATTATTTTAAAAATCGCAAAGGGGAGATCATTTATGTGGGAAAAGCCAAGAATATCCGGAAACGAGTATTGGGACACTTTTACGATCGATCGGAGAAGGAGATGCGCATGTGTCGTGAAACCCATAGCGTAGACTACGAATTGTCCGGAAGTGAACTGGTTGCCCTGCTCATGGAATCCGCCGCAATCAAACATCATTTTCCCTTGTATAACCGGGCGCAAAAAAGCAGGGGGAGCCAATATGGAATTTTCAGCTATCAGGACCGAAACGGGATCATGCACCTGGCCTATGAAAAGTTGGCAAAATTGACCAACCCAATAACGGTTCTGAAAAACGCAACCGAAAGCCGCCTGTTTCTCGAACAATTATGCCTGGATTATGCACTGTGTCCCAAATATTGCCATCTACAGGAAAACGTTATCCATTGCTCTCATTTCAGAATTCCGGAATGCAAAGGAATTTGTCGGGGAGATGAATCTACAGAGCAATACAATGAACGCGTTCTCGGGGCGATTAGGGCACTGAAGGAACAGCGTGAAAACTTGCTCATCAGGGAAAAAGGCCGAAGCATGGGCGAAGATGCCATCATCTGCATACAGGAGGGTTGCTACAGAGGTTACGGATTTATAGACAAGGGCCTTTCTTACAACTCCCTGGAGGACCTGATGGCGCATATTATTCCTCAACAGAATACGGTGGAATCACGCCAGCTGATTTCCTCGTATTTGGCCAGAAATCCGGAAAAAGCTATTCCAGTTACTGTGAATTAATGCTTCCCCCTGATCCTAAATGATAAGTGCTGGGACGGGATATCCTTTATTTGTCAATTTCACGATACATCCGGATCACAAAAAACATCCAAATCAGGAAAATTATAGCCACTATGATGGAGTAGCCAAGGATAAAATCTGTCACTTTCTGTATTTTAAGAAATTCATAAAACCAAGTATGGTTGGCGCCCAGAAAGCGATAAATATGGCTTCCAGTTTATTTCCCGTAAGAAAAAGATATTCCGAGACAATGATAATGGAGAGCACCACAAGCAGCATAATGAAACTCATGGCCCCTATTTTTCCAATAAAATTCTTTAACATGTTCAGGACTTCTAGTACTGTCCCAAAACTAGAAAATATTTTTTTGCCAATGCAACTAAAGCTTCTGTTGGGAAAGAAGATGGTATCATTTCATCCCAAAAAAGGAGATTGAATTTAAGATTTTTGACAGGTGTCGAAGTGAATACCCGTTAGGTGAGCAGCCAGAAACCTTTTGAGTTCTTTACTTGCGTTTTCCGCTGTTCATTAAACTTATGAGGACGGCAATGAGCGCTATGACTACAAAAGCAAAAACGGCTATCATAATAATACCGTTACTCCAATCGACCAGGGGGATCAATAGTGAATTCATTCGTATTAATTTTCAGGTTTGCCAGCGAAAATACGGCAGTATGTCCTTAGAAAATATGACAAATATCAGACGGGAAGTCCTCGACTTTTTCTAAAAACCTACTTCTTTTTTGATTTACCCGAGCTAATTCCCAATAGCCCGTAAAGCGGGCAAAAGCCTGTAAGGCTGGTGAGGAAGAAAATAACCGCAACGGTCATCAAAATATAGGACAGGGGTCCCTGTAAAACATCGTAATAAACTAACAAAGCTACAGCCAAAGCCAATAGAAAACGGAGGATTTTATCCAACTTACCCATGTTTGTTTTCATGCGCTAATTTTTAGTGGTGCCTGATTTTCTAAAAATAAGGGCTTGTTTGCGGCTGTACTATGATATATGTCAGGAACGTTTCGTGCTTGGACAAACATAATTTGTGGTGGGTAAGCCTGCTTTCTTCATATCCGTAAAGCCCCCGGAAATATCCACCAGATTGTGTATGCCGCGACTTTTCAGGATAGAAGCTGCGATTACCGAACGATACCCCCCTGCACAGTGCAGATAGAATGTGGTCTCCCTGGGAAATTCAGCCAGGTGGTCGTTTAGCAAACTCAGTGGCGTACTTAAGGCGTTTTCGAAATGTTCTGCAGCATATTCGCTCTCCTTGCGTACATCAAAAACCGGGATACCTTCCTGGCTGAGAATTTTAGCCGCCTCTTTGGCGTTAATAGCATGCATAGCATCTGTTTCCTTACCGGCATTGACCCAGGCATGGTACCCTCCCTGCAGGTAGCCCAGCGTATTATCAAAACCAACCCTTGAAAGCCGGGTACCCGTCTCTTCTTCCTTCCCATCTGGAGTTACCAGAAGAATGG
>JABDRK010000039.1 GCA_013041785.1 Eudoraea sp. | reverse complement strand
TCCGTGACCAGCTTTGAGCGCGTTCCAACAATATATCCCAGCTTAAAGCCGGTATAAATACGCCAAAACCGATGTTCAGTAGCTGTTGAATTACGCCAGCGTATTTCAATAGGCATTTCCACTAAATGTGTCTCAATTTTATTCCTTTTATAGGAGAAGTCCTCGTCAATAACACTGTACGTAATCCCCTCTGCAGTTTCAGTAGCCAGGATATTGCTGTAGTAGGAATTAAACGCATAACCCAATCCTATCCCTACGGCAAAATTACGCTCTGCATTCAGCGGGATATCCTTAATAAATCCTGTCTGTAATCCGTAGGACAAATTCTGTTGGGTGACTGAGGGAGGCTTATTGAGCAGCAGGTTATAGGTGAGCCCAATATAGAACTGATCTTCCAGGTATTTTTCAGAATCAGGAAGCGGTGTTTCCTGGGCTGAAACGGCAACCGTGACCAAAATGAGGAAGAAAAACTGAACTATCCTTAGCATGGTAATTAAAGGTACTTAATTCCTCATAAAAAAACGCTTCAAATATACATTTGAAGCGTTCCTAACTCTATTTTAAGTTTGATCTCTTTCCTACCCTATTGCAGGTTGCGGAAAGCATCCCCCTCATAGGTTGTGTAATTTACCTTGAGGGCATTTACCTTACGAAGTTCTTGCTTAATATCTGATATAAGTCCCATATTGGCACTCTTATCTACCTTCAAAGAGGTAGTAAGCACATTTTGAAGTTCCTGTGGTTTCTTGGCGCGTTCCATTAAGATGAAATCTCCAACTTCAGAAACATCAGCAAACTTATCGTTTAACTGTATTTTGGGCTCGGTACCAAATACCTTTTGATACTCCCGTGTAGGTTTTCCCACATAGATATACAATACCCGGTCTTTCTTCTCCAGTTTTTTTACCTCACTTGCATTAGGCAAGGTATTCTGAACCAAGAGGGAGCTATCTTTCATAGTAGTTACCGTCATGAAGAAGAACAAAAGCATAAATACAATGTCAGGCAAAGACGCTGTAGATACTGCGGGTAGATCCCCTTTTCCTTTCTTATTAAATTTACCCATAACTGAATCTTAGCTTTTGTTAATTAGACGTAGCCGTTTCGGCTTCTGATAGCTTCTGCGGAAACAAATCCTGAACAGTCTTAACCTTGTCTTTCAGCTCATCGCGTATTCTCGCAGGAGTCTCCGGATTGAGGAATTCAGCTTCCATTTCCGTAAAATTCCTTCCGAATAAACGTTGAGCCTCCCGGTTACGCAAGTCGTTATACGCACCTACCAGTTCATTCTGAACGGTGATATAGGTTCCGTATTTAGTTTCCCTGTCATTCTTAAGCGATATAATCGCCTTCATGGGATTATCCGATGAACTCGAATTTTTTGCTCCTCTGCAATAGTTGCAGCTTCCATCTCCTCCATTGTCAAGGAAATCCATGGCCCTTTGTCTTAGTTGCCTAAGATCAAGAAGCTCTTCCTCAACAAGTAGCTGTCCGTTTTTATTAATATTAACGGTAAAGATATTCTTCTGTTTAATTACCACATCCGTGTCGGGTGGTTCTATCGGAGGCAGCATTCGATCCAGTCCTGCATCTGTTTCAATGGTGGTAGTCACCAGGAAAAAGATCAGCAAAAGGAAAGCAATATCTGCCATTGAGCCTGCATTTACTTCCGGTGGTCCTCCTCTTCTAGGCATAATATTTCCGTTTTATTTACTTGTCATTTTCTTCAATCCTCCCCAGGCCATTGAACCAACGGCTATTATAACCAGGAAGAAAAATACATTCAGTCCCGTACCGATATTCTTAACGGTAGATTCTGTGGTCTCTACACCCCTGCTGGCCATGGCCTCAACAGTGCCATCTCCGCCATCAGATAAGCCATATGCTATAAAAACTACAACCACGAAGCCAACAACCAACATCAGGGTTTTTTTCAGGCTTTTCGGATTGGAGAAATAGTTGCGGATGGTAAACAGCAAACTAGCTACTACGGCAACACCCAACAACAAATACATAAGCATAAACATGGCGTTCATGGAACCACTTTCGATGGCTTCTGATACAGGTACATCTTTACTGGGAAGCTGATACCACAAGATAGCTGCGATAACTCCTATAAGAGCAAGAACGATTTTTACAATTTTATTCATTACGGTTCTTTTAAGAGTTCAACTTATTTTTTGTGGTCTACAAGCATATCGATCAATGTGATCGAAGAGTCTTCCATATCGTTAACGATGCTGTCAATTTTAGCGATGATATAATTGTAGAAAATTTGAAGGATAATAGCCGTGATCAGACCAAATACCGTTGTTAAAAGTGCTACCTGGATGTCACCAGCAATTAGCGAGGCACTTAAGTTACCTACAGCACTAATTTTCTGGAAGGCCTGGATCATACCAATTACCGTTCCCATGAATCCAAGCATAGGAGCAATAGCAATAAAGAGTGATAGCCAGGAAACATTCTTCTCAAGTTGTCCCATCTGAACGCCTCCGTAAGCAACTACAGCCTTTTCTGCAGATTCAACACTCTCACCTGCACGGTCGAGTCCCTGATAGTAAATAGAAGCAACGGGCCCCTTGGTGTTTCGGCAAACTTCCTTGGCTGCTTCAACACCACCTGAAGATAATGCATCTTCTACCTGTTGCTTAAGCTTAGTAGAATTGGTGCTCGCCAGGTTCAAATAAATAATTCTTTCGATGGCTACGGCAAGGCCTAAAATCAAACAAAGCAATACGATTCCCATGAATCCTGCACCCCCTTGGATGAATTGCTCTTTTAATACTTGCGTAAATCCTTTAGCCTCTTCTGCGCCAGCTTCGTCCTGCAACATAACCATGGCTGTATTAACCGTGGCAGACATGTTAGTAACTGCTGCATTCGCTTTAGCGCTCACTGTATTTGTACTTAGGACAAATAACCCGGCCATTGCCAGGATGGAGAATAATTTTTTCATTTCTTTCAAACTTAAATTTAGTTAGTTAATAGGGTTAAAGATAAAATAAAAAATACAATTAAAAAATTAAAAATTGGAAGCCGGAATAAGTTTCCGAACCCCGATAATCACCACTAAAATCGGTAGTTCTGAGCGATGCTCCCAAAGGATAAATTTGCAGAGAGGAAGGGATTCGAACCCTCGATACACTTTTGGTGTATACACACTTTCCAGGCGTGCGCCTTCGACCACTCGGCCACCTCTCTATTCCTTATGAAACAGGGCGTCCAATTAACAAAAAAATTATTAGTAAATAAAATTTTGCCCCGTTAATTTTAGGACATTTCTCCCCTGAGCGGAGTTTCGAAAATAGTTTTAAAAGTCTTTGAGGAAGTCTTGCTGCCCAAAAGGTACATCAATTTAGTGATCGCTGCCTCGGTGGTAATATCTCCCCCATCAATGATTTTCATTTCCTTTAGGGCTGCACTGGTTTTGTACCTTCCCATGATCACACTACCCCCCGGGCATTGCGTTACATTGACGATATGAAGTCCTTTTGCCTTGGCATCCTGAAGCATTTCCAACAGCCAGGAATTTGTTGGAGCATTACCCGCGCCATAGGTTTCCAGGATCAGGGCTTTTAATTCCGGGATACTAAGGATCCCCTTCAAAAGATTCTTAGACATCCCGGGAAAAATCTTGAGGATGGCGACATTGGTATCCAGAGCTTTGTGCACTTTAAATTTTTTCCCCTTAGCGCGACGAAAAAGAAAGTCATGGTTCACCTTGAGATGCACCCCGGATTCGGCTATTGCCGGATAATTCATGGATCCGAAGGCCTGGAAGTGTTCGGCATTGAGTTTTGTGGTGCGGTTAGCGCGATATAGCTTGTATTCGAAGTAAAGGCCTACCTCCTGTATCACTGGTTTTCCGTTTTTCTGAAGTGAGGCCAGCTGAATGGAAGTAATCAGGTTTTCCTTGGCATCGGTGCGCAAATCCCCTATTGGGAGCTGGGAACCCGTGAAGATCACCGGTTTGCCTAAATTCTCCAGCATAAAACTGAGGGCAGATGCCGTGTAACTCATTGTATCACTGCCATGCAACACCACAAAGCCGTCATATTGCCCGTAATATTTTTCTATCAGCGTCGCTATGGCAATCCAATGGGTCGGATTCATTTCCGATGAATCCACAGGGTTCTTAAAAGAAATACTGTGAATTCTACAATCAAGTTGCCCTAATTCCGGTATGTGCTCAACCACTTTCCGAAAGTCAAAGGCTTTTAAGACTCCAGACTTATAGTGCCGAACCATACCAATAGTACCCCCGGTATAAATGATTAATATGTTTATCGGTTTACCCATTTTTCGTTTGCTTAATTGCCCGGATATTTATTTTAAATTTTCCTTTATACACCAAATACTTCCCTGGAATTGGCTGTTGTGATACATGCAATTTCCTCAATCGAGGTCTTATAAATAACCGCAAGTTTTTCCAGAACGTGTATTAAATAGCTGCTTTCATTTCTTTTCCCGCGATAGGGCACGGGTGCCA
>JABDRK010000025.1 GCA_013041785.1 Eudoraea sp. | reverse complement strand
ACATTGGGCTCCCCGACAATAGCAATGGGAATTCCGTTTTTAATCACATTGCCAAGGGCAAAGGAATCGATAAGATGTTTTAATACCGCCTCAATTTTATGGAGGAGTTCGGCAAATTGTTTTTTGTCGGCAAATTCAACATCCTCTTCAGCAAAATCGAGTTCCAGTTCAATCAGGGAGGCAAAATTGAGAAGTTCTTCCCTTAGTTTGGCGATCTCATTGCTGAATCCACCACGCATCTGTTGCAGCGCAAGCTGGTGGGAGGCCGCATTCTCCGAGGCGATCAGATCTGCCACAGCTTCGGCCTGACTTAAATCCATTTTGCCGTTTAGAAAAGCTCTCAAAGTAAATTCTCCTGCTTCTGCTGTTCTACATCCTTTACGCAAAAACAGTTGTATGATCTCCTGTTGTATATAGGGCGAACCATGGCATGAGATTTCAACTACATTTTCACCTGTATACGAATTGGGACCTTTGAATACGGTGACCAGGACCTGGTCTATGGTACGGGACTCTTCAAGAATGTAACCCAGGTGTACGGTATGACTGTCAACTTTCTTAAGGACTTTGGAGTTGTTAGCCTTGAACACTCCGTCGGTTGTAGTAATGGCGTCTTTTCCGGATACACGTATCACAGCGATAGCCCCTGTTCCCGGAGCTGTAGCTAAAGCGATAATGGTGTCCTGTGGAGCCATAAAAGATTTTTTGCAAAAATAAGGAAAAGCTATGTGGAAAGTCGAGTTTTCAGCTCTGTAACAATTTTGGTATAATTACGACCTATATAGCACAACTATAAATACAATGATCATGGAAGTCATCAATCAATCAACACTACGGGAAGACCGCCAATTATTGGTCATCACCCATTTAACACAACTTTTATCCTATGTCATCGGTTTTGGTGGGCTCATTACGCCTCTAATTATCTGGCTTACCTCAAAGGATAGGGTAGAGGGAATGGACGAGCATGGAAAGACCATAGTTAATTTTCAGCTAAGTCTTATCCTTTATATTATTATCAGTATTCCTGCTATTTTGTTATTAGGTTTGGGAATATTGGGGATCATAGGAGTGGCTGTGCTGGGCTTTGTTATGCCGATAGTAAATGCCGTTAAGGCAGGTAACGGAGAGGAGCCGAGTAACTTTATGACGATTCGGTTTATTTCGTAAAAAAGACAAAAAAATCCGGTTTTAACCGGATTTTTATTTCAATTAGCTCCTAGTTATTCAACATCACCGGCATCACCAGCATAGTCACTTCTTCTCCTTCATCCAGGCCATCTACAGGAGTGAGTATACCTGCTCTGTTGGGGAGACTCAATTCCAGGGCTACTTCCTCTGAGGAAAGATTCCCCAGCATTTCAACCAGAAAGCGCGAATTAAATCCTATTTGCATATCATCACCCTGGTAAGCACAGGTGAGACGTTCTTCGGCCTTGTTACTATAGTCGATATCCTCTGCGCTAATATTCAATTCGGCGCCTGCAATACGCAACCTTATTTGGTGTGTCGTCCTGTTGGAGAAAATGGAAACCCTACGTACGGAACTCAGGAAATGGTTCCTGGCAATCGTTAGCTTGTTCGGGTTTTCTTTTGGAATTACCGCCTCGTAATTGGGGTATTTCCCGTCAATCAAGCGACAGATCAATTCGATATTGGAAAAACTGAATTTCGCATTGCTGTCATTGTATTCCACCTTTACCTGCTCTTCGCTCCCTGCAAGGATACCTTTTAACAAATTCAATGGTTTTTTAGGCATAATAAACTCGGCTACTTCAGAAGCCGTTACATCATTTCGCCTGTATTTTACCAGTTTGTGGGCATCGGTAGCAACAAAAGTCAGGTGCTCCGAGGAAAACTGAAAGAAAACACCACTCATCACCGGTCTCAGATCGTCATTGCCGGCTGCAAAGATGGTTTTAGTGATCGCTGTCGCCAGGATGTCTCCCATGATGGTAGTTGAACTTGGACTTCCTAATTCCACTGCTTTGGGAAACTCGGCTCCATCGGCGTATGCAAGGGCGTATTTACCGTAGTTAGAACTGATCTCTACCGTATGGTTATCCTCTACAACAAAGGTCAGCGGCTGCTCGGGAAACGTTTTTAAAGTATCTAAAAGCAGTCGGGCCGGGACGGCAATGGTCCCTTCGTTATCAGATTCCACTTCGAGCTCAGCACTCATAGTGGTCTCGAGATCCGAGGCTGAAACGATAAGTTTTCGTTTTTGTAATTCAAAGAGAAAATTGTCAAGTATCGGGAGGGTATTGCTGCTATTGATCACTCCGCCTAATACCTGTAGTTGCTTTAAAAGATATGTACTTGAAACAATAAATTTCACAAGTTTAGTTTTTAATTGTTTATGAGGTCGGGATTTATTTAAATCACCTTGAAAAAAGGTTAAAACCGACACATTGCTTATGCTCTATCCGCGAAAAAATCACAAAAAAGGCTTTCAAACAAATATATCCCAATTGAATATTTCCATAAAACTTACTTATCAACACTTATCTGCCATATTGCCTCCTTCTCCAAAAGATAAAAAGCAGAGAAACAGCAGCAGCGTAGAGTAGGGGAAGCCCAATGTTTATAAACTGCCAACGGCTTTTTTCGGAGGCAATTTTCTCTTCATCCAGCATCGGGATGATCACTTTGCGGTTTCGAATGTTTATAAGTCCGGTATCATCCAAAAGGAAATTAAGGCTATTTATCAGGAATTCCTTGTTTCCATAATAGTTATTTGTCCATTTATCATATCCCAATTCCAGTGGTCTTCCATTACGCAATTGGTTGGCAACTAAATCCCCGTCGCTGATGATGATCATTTTGTTTTCAGTACCCTTTTCCACATTGCCCCCTAAGTCTAAAGGTTTAACGCGATTGGTATAGGCCGAATTCAGTTGCCCTTCCACCAAAACGGCAAGAGGGAAATTTCCCTCGGTGTATTTTTCCCTGTCAGGGGCTATATTTAGAAGATCAAAGCTTATCAACCTTGGGGTAGTCACCCGTCTGGATAAGGGCGAACTTTTTGCTAAAACTGTTTTCTTATAGGCATTTTCAAGGGTATCCATGCTACTGGTAAACTGGAATCTCAGGGCTTCAATATTGGCGTTTATGGGGTGTTCATTGCTTGAAAACACCATGGGATGGTACACCCAGGGTAAGGGGTTGTATTCAGAAGCATTGCCCTCCCCACTAGCCAGAACGATCTGAGTGCAGTACAGATCATCCACAAGATCCGTATTGAGCCTCACACCGAATTTAAAAAAGAAGTCGTTGAGATTGAGATCCCGGGGCAGTGCCATAGCATTACCTTCTTCATTAAAGAGGCTGTCTAGCTCCATCGCCACGGGATCAATCAGCCAGAGAGTCCGACCTCCTTGGACAATAAATTGATCCATTACGTATTTTTCTTTCTCCGTAAAGGCTTCTGTGGGCTTGGCGATAAGTGCCAGATCATAAGTTTTTAATTGATCATATACGCCCTGTGGATTCCCCTCCACAGAGTCGAGAGTAATCGCCCCAATATTGTAATAATCCCTGATAGAAGTGAGTAGGTCGGCCAAATACATATCGTCTAATTCTCCATTGCCTTTAATCACAGCAATCCGCTTTTTTTCCTTTATCGCCAGCTTCGATAGGGCATCTGCAAAGGCGTATTCCAGATTTTGCACCGAGTTGTTCACCCTCGCCTCAACACTCGCACCTAATTTATTCTTGAGCAGGGGTACTTTTACCGTTCTGTCCCGGTAAGTGACCATCGCCCAGGGGAAGACAAGTTCCTGGGAGACTTTACCCTCCACTTCAGTGGTGACGCTAGCCGGAGTAAGACCTATTCGCTGCAATTGTTCAATGGTGGCTTCCGCAAGGGCAGGATCTGCCAGCGGATCTTCAAAGGCGTATTTAATCTTACTGTTCTTATTAGAAAAATTTTCGAGTAGTTGCTCAGTTTCCACTTTCAGGCGCTGAAATTCTGAAGGAAGATCTCCCTCGAGCAGAACATCTACAATCACAGGAGAGTCGAATTGTTCCAATACCTCTTCACTCGCCTCTGACAATGTAAACCGATGGTCTTCCGTAAGATCGAATCGAATATAAACAAAGGAGGAAATCAGGTTGAGTATAATCAGAATCCCGAGGCCAATAACCGAATACAAGAGAATTTTCTTCATGGTCTTATTGCCGTTGTTTTAATCGGGTTACAGTGAGATAGCTAAAAAATATAGAGATCGAAATAAAGTAAACCACATCTCGCGAATCAAT
>JABDRK010000380.1 GCA_013041785.1 Eudoraea sp. | reverse complement strand
TCCGTTCAAATGTGTTGGCTTCCCTGTTCGGCTTTTTTGAATACTGCTCTGCCATAATACTGTTACTTTCTGATTACAAAGTTACTATTAATTTACTTTTAATTAACGTTAAATTTACATTAAAATTATAACAAACTCATATACAGGGCTTAAGAAATAAACGTATTATCACAAAATAGCGGGTTTTTGAACCATCCCAGGTGCCATAACCTAGGAACAATACCGGCAATTACGGGAGCATTAATCCCTAAAAAGGCAATTTTTATAGCAATTGGCTTATCCCAGGAAGGGGTATCGGTAGTCTTCCGGACTAACAAAAGTCTCCTTGATCAACCTTGGCGATACCCAACGTAAAAGGTTTTGTGCTGAACCGGCTTTGTCGTTTGTTCCTGAGGCACGGGCCCCGCCAAAGGGCTGTTGTCCGACTACCGCTCCAGTGGGTTTGTCGTTGATATAAAAGTTACCAGCACAGTTTTGTAAAACTTTAGTGGCCTCATCAATGGCGTAGCGATCACAGGCAATCACTGCTCCGGTAAGCGCATATTCCGAAGTTTGGTCTACCAGTTGCAGGGTTGCACTCCAGTCACTGTCTTCATAGACATAAACGGTTACCACAGGCCCGAATAATTCGGTTTCCATGGTTACATAATGTGGATCTGTGGTGAGGATTACTGTAGGCTCAATAAAATATCCTTTGGATTTATCATATCCGCCACCAGCAATAACCTCCGCCTTCTTGTCTTTCTTTGCCTGGTCTATATATCCCGCCAGTTTGTCAAAAGCACCTTCATGAATTACTGCAGTGATAAAATTGCTCAGGTCTTCAGGCGAACCCGGGGGATTAAAAGAAGCTATATCGGCCTTAACCCCATTCAGGATTTCCTGGGCAATGGATTTGGGTAGGTAAACCCGGGAAGCTGCACTACATTTTTGCCCCTGGAATTCGAATGCTCCCCTGGTAATTGCCGTGGCTACCTGTTGCGGGTTAGCGGTGGGGTGGGCAATGATAAAATCCTTGCCTCCGGTTTCCCCAACAATCCTGGGGTAGGTCTTGTATTTGTGGATATTATTCCCAATCTTCTTCCATAAACCACGGAAAACCTCAGTGGATCCAGTAAAATGGATACCGGAGAAATCCGGGCTGTCCAGGACCGTATCTGTAATCATTGCAGGGTCGCCATAAACCACATTAATTACCCCGTCTGGCAATCCGGCTTCTTTGAAAACATCAATAATCACCTTTGCAGAGAACACCTGGCTATCACTGGGCTTCCAAACCACAACATTGCCCATCATAGCCGCACTGGCCGGCAGATTCCCAGCAATGGCTGTGAAATTAAATGGGGTAATGGCATATACAAATCCTTCCAGGGGCCGGTATTCCACTCGATTCCAAATAGCATCTGATGAATCAGGCTGTTCTGCATAGATCTGGGCCATATACTCCACATTGAACCTGAGGAAATCGATCAGTTCGCAGGCGGCATCAATTTCAGCCTGATGCACGGTTTTGGATTGGGCGATCATGGTAGCCGCATTGATTTTAGCGCGGTAAGGTCCGGCAATAAGTTCAGCAGCTTTGAGAAAAATCGCAGCGCGCTGTTCCCAGGCCAGATTGGCCCACTTTTCCCGGGCATCAAGGGCGGATTCAATTGCAGCTGCTACATGCGACTTGTCAGCCAGATGGTAATGTCCCACAATGTGCTTGTGGTCGTGCGGGGGAGACATGGGGGCCTTTTTTTCGCTCAGGACCTCATAACTTCCGATGTACAGAGGTGCTTCAACATTCCCTTCATAATACGCCCTGTATTGAGTTAAAACCGCTTCTCTTTCCGGGGTCCCCGGAGCATAGGTTTTTACTGTTTCGTTATATGCTGTTGGTACCTGAAAAAATCCTTTTCCCATGATCGAAATATTATTTTATGAATTTCGTCAAAGGTATAAAAACGATAAGGCTTTGTGAAAAAAATACTGGGCAAATAACGGCCTAGTTAAGGGCAAAAGGTGCGCTGAATTTAAAGGTGGGTACATACACCCGGAATTTCCCGGAATTGGAAAAGTTTACCATATTATAATGTCCCCTCATGGCACCAATTGGAGAGGCCAAAAGACATCCGGAACTATAGGTGTGTGATTCTCCGGGTCGGATCACCGGCTTTTTTCCAATAACTCCTTCACCGTCGAGAATTTCAAATTCATTCAGGGAATCAAAGATTTCCCAGTGCCTGGAGGTAAGCTGTACTACATCCTTACCCTGGTTTTCAATGGTAATGGTATACCCAAAGGCAAAATGCATTTTGTAGTTTTTAAAAAATGTGCCCTCAAACGTGGTGTTCACGGAAATCTTAATGCCTTTTGTGATCTGTGTAATCATACTTCTTTGCTGTATGCGCTGGCCATCAGAAGAGTATTCTGAAAACCTCCGCTAAATTAAACAAATTCAATTCCGGAGGCTGATATTTAACAATTGTTTAAATCCGGAATACCCGTTGATCAAAACAACGGAATAGCACGTGAGATGAAGCAAGAAATCAGGGGGTAAAAAAGATAAAATCGTATCTGCTATAGTCTTTTATCTATTCGTACCGGACCAAAATAACGGTATTGACCATAATTGCCAAGCACAGGCGGTAAACTTCGATGTATGCCTTGTTTTTACTGCCGTACGTGCCCGTTGGGTTTCATTCGTCGAGCAGGATATAATTCAGGAAAAAGGGAAAATGAATTCCCGAAGTATTTCTTTGCGACTGTCAGTTGGTGATTTCCCGGGAGTTGGCCGTTCCCACGCCGATAACACTATCGTACAAATCCCCGAAGTTTCGGTAATATACCAGAACCGTATAGTTGTTCTCTGTAAAATGATAGTTCCCGCCTACAAGATTGAGGGCTACCACGCCCTCGTCATTACGGGTAACGTATTTGTAGTTATAAAAGCCCTGTTTGAGGCGGATAACGGCCTCCATATTCCCGTTATCCTCATTGTAGCGCATCTTGTTGATTTCTTCGAGCGCATAATTGTTGAATTTTCCAAAGACATATACCTCATCTAGTTCCAGGATTTCCGTGTAGGGGAGGCTGAAATGCACATCGGTATATTCAGCTTCGCGGGCCACATCTGTCCCTTGCAGGGTGCGGATGACAAAATCGCCATTGATATCGGGGAAATAGGTATAGGTCTCCTGGTTTCTGTATCGGTTGGTAAAGAGGTAGTGCTGGTAAACATCCTCAAATTCAATTTTGGAGATGGCCGCGGTAGGTGCACGGAGGTCCTTGGTATCAAAATTCAGGAATTCATTTCCTCCAAAAAAACTGGTTTCCTTATCATATCGATACACTAATTCATTCCCCAATATAAATTGCGGGGAAATATTATACAGCGCTGTGGGCCAGTGATAATTCTGCAGGATGGCTACCTTGACTTCTTTTAACGGATTTACCAATGGAAAACCTGAGCTGTTGATGGTGAAATGAACAGCTTGTTTTTGATTTAAAAACTGGTAATCACGCGCCCTTTTGATGTAGGCACCTACCTGCACCAGGTCCTGATACACCACAAAACGTCTGGAAAATTGCAAATCGCCACGCTGGTTGTAAATTTCGAGCAGGTAATTAC
>JABDRK010000343.1 GCA_013041785.1 Eudoraea sp. | reverse complement strand
AAGGAAATGGGAGATGGTATGCTGATCAGTTTTGATCTTGCCACCAATGCGGTACGCTGTGCCATCGAAATTCAGATCGCTTGTCTTAAAAAGAATATTCCGCTTACCATTGGCATCCATGAAGGCGAAGTAATATTTGAAGCATCCGATGTATTTGGCGATGGGGTTAATATTGCCTCCCGCCTGCAGGCTGCCACCGAAAAGGGGGGGATAACCATTTCAGAATCCGTTTACCGGGATGTCAAAAATAAGGCGGATATAAAGACTCAGTTTATCGAAGAGCGGCTATTTAAAAATATTGACGAACCCATTAAGATATATAATGTTAGCTGTGAGGAGCCTCCGGTGCCAGAAGGCCCTCTAGGGCGTTTAAGGCGCCAACACCGGAAACCGCTAATTAGGGGTATAAATCGCATAATTACCCCGGTTATTGCCGTTGTGGCCGCTGCCATAGTTTTCTTTATCATTTACGGGAGCACTACGATTCCTTTCTCAGAACGGGATTGGATTATAATTTCAGATTTTGAAAATCTCACCAATGAACAGCTTTTTGACAATTCGCTGAATACCGCCTTTACCCTCAGTATTAATCAATCGCGCTATCTGAATGTCCTCACCCGGCAGCGAATGTTTCAGACATTAGGGCGAATGGAAAAGCAGGATATAACCAATATCGATGAAGAAACAGGAAAGGAAATTGCCGTACGGGAAGGGGTTGAAATAATGATTGTTCCAACCATTAGCAAGGTAGGCCAACAGTATATTCTTACAGCCAAAATCCTGGAAACCAAAACAGGAGATATTTTTAAATCAGAGGTACTTTATGCCAAAAACGAGGATGATATTATTAATAAACTCGATCAGCTTAGTAAGAAAATCAGACGAAATCTGGGTGAATCCAAATATAGGATCTCCGATCAGAGTAAGCCCCTTAGCAAAGTAACTACTTCTTCTTTGCAGGCACTTGAAGAGTATTCACTGGGTATTGAAAATCACCTGCGCCTGGACTTTGAAAAAGCCAGGATCCACTACGAAAATGCCATTCGTATAGACAGTAATTTTACCGCTGCAAAAGCTTCCCTGGGAAATTTACTTTTTGAAAGGTATGATCGGGAAGCGGGTCGCAAATGGCTGGATGAGGCCATTAAATCCATTGATAATCTTACCGACAGGGAAAAGTTTAGCATCCTTGCTTTTTATGCCGCTAACGTTGAAAATGATTTGGACAAGGGGATTGCATATACAAAAAGGCAAGTCGAACTATATCCGGACGATCCGGTCTATCACAATAACCTGGGTTGGTATTTTCAAAATCAGGGGAAATATAATCTGGCCGTGGATGAATATAAAAAAGCCCTGGGGACAGATCCAAACATGGTGCTAACTTATGGTGGACTAATATGGATATATCTGCAACATCTTGGCCAAATGGATTCTGCAATGACCTGGACAAATCACATGATAAAATATGCACCTGATAATCCCTGGGCCTATTTTTATCTGGGTTGCTGCCATGTGGGCCTCAATGCCCTTGAAAAAGCGGAAACTGCATACCTTAAAGCAGGGGAACTCAATCTCAATTTTTTAATGAATAATTACAGGTTAGCCCATACCTACCGACTTCAGGGCAAGTACGAAAAGGCCATAGTGGTCCTCGAAGATGTCCTTGAGAAAAATTCGCAGGAATTTACTGCGCACTACGATTTAGGGATAAACTATGATTTGTCTGGTAAAGGGGATATGGCCAGGAATCATTTTCTGGAATATAGAAAAATCTCCCAAAAGTGGTTGGATAACTATCCCAATGACCCGAAATCATATGTTTATTATGGAATACTCCTTACTCGCATGGGCGAAAAAAATGCGGGTTGGGAAATAGGAAAACGGGGCATTGAACTGGATTCGACAATTTACTTTGAATATGCCCAATTACTGGCCGTTCAGGACCGGAAAGAGGAGGCTCTGGATTATTTGGAAAAAGCGCTTGAAAGTGGTTACAGGGACCTGGTATGGTTAAAACTACATCCTGATTTGCAGGTATTGCATACAGAGACTCGCTTCAAAGATTTAATGCTTACGTTTTTTAATCGCCAGTGAAACTTTATTCAAAAGTACCTTTGGCAACAGCTCCTCTCCATTACATTGAATAATGCCTGATACGAAAAATCAGGATTTGTTGATCTTCTCATTGGCCTCCCGAAGCCGGTTCGACATTTTTTCCAGCAATCTGTACGCCAGAGAAGGGTCGCGGTTTATAGATTTGAAGAAATTTCGCTTGTCGATGGTGAGTATCCTGGCCTCCCCGGCAGCCCTTACCGTACACGAGCGCACATCGTCTTCAAAAAGCCCCATTTCTCCAAAAAAATCGGGCTCTCCCAATTCGGCTACCTTAACGTTCCTTTCAGGGGTCTCATGGATCACATCTACCCTACCCTCCTGTATTACATAAAGGCAGTTACCCCTGTCTCCCTGCTTAATAATAATCTCCCCGTCTTTATAGAGTTTGCCGAGCTTTTTGCTTTTCATGACTATGCCGATTAATTATTGGTAGGTTCGACGCTAATGTACTCCTGAGGAACCCAAATAGTAACGCAGGATGAAGGAAGCGTCTGAAGATATTTCGATACCCCGCGCTGCCCGTGAAGGTGTCCCAAAGTGCTGCGCTCATCCGTTGCGCTGAATCCTTTTGTGCCTGTTCTTTTCCAACCAGATCGAGTATCCCCTTTTTTAAAACGGCCGACTTCTGAATAATTCGCGTGGCCCAGAAAATCCATTTTCCAACCCAGTTATCCCTGTCCAGTTCGCTGCACATGGGCTTATAATATTTTTCAAAGTGCCTTTCACTGACCCCTTCAAAAACAACGGCACGCGCTGCAGCTTTTGCGGTTATAAAAGCGGCACCGATCCCATTTTTGTATAGTTTAGAGGAAGCCGAGTCTCCAATCAGCACCACCCGATCTGCATAAGCATGTTCGCCCTGCTTTATATTGATGTAGGGATAGCACTGGCAAGGCGCTGTCCTTTCTACCGGAAATTCTTTGGGGAAACACGACCTTACCTCTTTGGAGCCTATAAAACGCTGTACCACATCTTTGTCTATGTCCTTACCCAGTAAAACAAGGGTTACGTAATTATATTTGGGAATCAGCGCTCCGAAGGTGATTTGGGGAAGATCAAGCAGGAAAACATGCATGGAAGTTCCCAGGCTTTTCTCAATATTCGCGGGTTTCATCATAAATTCACTGATATAAGCGCGTGTGACTTCCGGCGGCGAATACGAAGGACAAATGCCTTTAAAAAGTTGCTGTGCCTTGCTATTGAGCCCCACAGCTCCAACTACCAGATCATACTTCTGTGCTGCTGACTTTGAAGAACCCACCATCACGCCGTCCTTACTCCTTTCAAGGAGGGTTACTTTTTCACGGATGAGCCTAACCCCCTTTTCCTGGCAAAGGCCAAGCAAATAATTGTCAAAGCCCTTCAAGCTCTTGTCGAGGCAACCTCTGGGCCCGCATCCCCTGAAAACCGAAGCGATGCGACGCTCATCTGTCGGGGCATGTATTGTCCTTGTCCCTTGTTCGGTATGCATGGTATAGGTGTTGATCCCACGCTGTATAATATCCGAAGGGATCACCAACCCGTCTGTCGCCAATTCCTGAACCAGGGATTCGGAAACAATTCCCCCACAGTGATTGCAGCCTGATGAACCGATCTTTGTGAAATCCTTTGCTTCAAAAATATCGAGTTCAAGTTCGAGGTCGAATCTTCTGGCGTATTCCAGAACATAATAGCTAAAAAAGCTTCCAGCAGGACCACCCCCAATAACTGCAATGCGGGAGCCGTCTGTCAATTCCATTCCCTCTGTGGTTATAAAAGACATAATAGTTACTCCTGGAAATGACTTGAACGAGTCGAAGATGAAGTATTATCATATGGAACAGGCACCTTTAGTTCAAACGCTCAAGCCCATAAACTAAAAGTAAGTCCTTACATTTCAACAAAATATGACATTTATCATCCAAGGGGGTAATATGCTTGCTGTGATCCACTAAACCAATAAACGGAGGGAAATTCTTATTCGGATAGACACCTACCTCACTTTACAACAAATTGTACGGTATCGCCTTAGCAAGGTGATCTCCTCTACGAGATTCAGAATGATCAAGTCAGCTATGATCCTGGGAAATTAAAGCTGGTTTTAAGCCTTTATTTTTGAAATTACAGGGGTTTGACGGTAAGGTAGCTTAAGGCGATGGTTTGTGTGGCCTACTGTTAAAGGCAATTTGCGCCGTAGTTCGTGTATATACCTTTTTGACGATCCAATACAATTCCGGCACTACGTTTTTCGCCAGCCTGGAATTGCTGTTTAAAAGCACACAAATTCCCAGATCAGCTTCAGGAAAGATGGCAATTTCATTTCTGTAATTGTTTACGCTTCCCCCGTGATGCCAGATGGTTTTTTCTTGCTGGCTATTGTCCTCTACAAATTTGTGAATCCTCCACCCAAAGCCATAATGCGAGGATAGGTGTCCGGGCCAGCGCTGGTAGTATTTGCTGCGCCCTTTAATTTCAACAACTGGTTTAAAAGCCTCTGCTAGGGCCGACTTACCCATGATCTCCGGATTATGGCCAAGCAGAAACCGCATCCATCTGCCCATATCCATTGCATTGGCACTAATCCCCCCGGCTGCGATCGCATTGTAATAATGATCGTTCAGTTTTCTGGGTCTCCAGCTCCTTCGCCATTTAGTATGGGGTATTGCTACATTTTCTGCTTTTGCCAGGGTCTCATAGTCCATTGTAGTAGCACACATTTCCAAGGGGTCGAAAAACCTGTTCTTAAGGGATCTTATGATATCCTGGCCGGTAGCTTTATACATAATTTCGCCAGAGAGCGCAAACAATGCATTCTGATAGCTATATATCTCCCCGGGGCTACTTATTGGCTTAACTTCTTTAAAACGTTTGGCAATATCTGATAGCGGTAGTCCGGCTTCAACCAGATTGGTAAAACTATGGTAAGGTGCCCCGGAAGTGTGAGATAATAAATTGGCAAGGGTTATTTTATCCGTATTGCTTTTATCTCCCAATGTAAATTCCGGAATATAATCGCTTACCCTATCCTCCCAGGCTAATTTGCCTTCATTTTTTAGATTTGCAGCCAGGATACCGGCAAATCCTTTTGAGAGGGACCCCAGCCTGAAAATGGTCTGACCGTCAACTGCTTCGTTGGTTCTGATATTTCTTTTTCCAAATCCTTCGGAAATAACAATCGAATCCCCTTTAACTATGCTCACCCCGGCACCTACT
>JABDRK010000328.1 GCA_013041785.1 Eudoraea sp. | reverse complement strand
GCATGTTTCACAGTGTCTACGCGGAATCCGTCTATTCCCAGATCATTTACATAATCCGTGAGCCATTTGATGATATAGAACCTGGGGGCACGTGGATAACCTGTACGTTCGAAAAACAGCTGCAATTCATCCAGTTCATTGCTGAGCCTCCCTTCTTGCTTCCATTTGGCCAGCAGAGGATCGGGTAGTTCCACGCTGGCATCAGACTCAGTATAGATGTCCGGAAGATTATCCACCAGGGTGCAACTGGTGGTGTTCTCGTAGGTGGTGAATTGACAGGTGGGTTCTGTACGGACCCAGTCATCTGGCCATACGGGGTCAATATTGGTAACCGGACCGGTATGATTTACAACTACATCCATCAAAATCCGGATTCCGGCCCTATGTGCCGTTTTGACGAGGGTTTCAAGCTCTTTTTTGGTGCCAAAGTTGGGGTCAAGTGCGGTCCAGTCCTTTGCCCAGTACCCGTGGTAGGCATAGGTATTCCCGGTACCTTCATCGGTATCCCCGTGCACCTGTTCTACCACAGGGGTAAACCAGATGGCATTTACACCCAAATCGGTGAAATATCCTTCTTCTATCTTTTGTGTTATGCCTGCGAGGTCGCCCCCCATAAACCCTCTCAGGGTACCCGTAGGATTGGTGCGATCATAATTCAGATCGTTTCCGGGATTACCATTGTTAAATCGATCGGTAAGCAGGAAATAGACATTGGCAGCTTCCCATACAAAGGGGACGTGTTTACCGGGTTCCGGGAGGCTGTCCTTTATTGCGACAGTTTCCTTCGGTGGTTTTTGCCGCTCCTGTTTACAGTTTATAAAAAGGGTGCAAATTGCAAGGGCAATGAGCAGGTTTTTCATGATTTTGGTTTTAGGTAAAACTATAAAATGATTACGGAATTATAAAATATTATTCCATAGCAGTATAACGGAACTTTTGACCGATTTGCAGGGGTGATTTTAAGGGAAAGTAAGGAAACGAATACCTAATTTCGGTTCAGGATACGGTATTCCTCATAGCAACTGCTGATAGCATCCAGGATCTGCAGATCATTAGCTGTACTAATAAAGGATTTGGAGTAATTGCAATTAGACAGGATATCATCTATGTCTACTTTTTCCAATTGCAACAGGGCGGTTAAGGTTTCCCGGTCGAATTTACTGGCCAGGAGGTTCCGTATTTCATCATCTTCCTTCATCTGCCGGAGTTTGCGCATCTGTCGGGGTTTCTTGCCGAACAAATTACGTAGCAGGTCTGCGGGATTCATAATGGCGCCCAGCACTTTGGTAACTGCACTCGGACTTTTATTGCCCGCTTCATAGCTGGTGGGAAGACCGGAAATGCTGTATTGGTAGGCCGTATTGATTGGAAGGTTACGCACATCAACTTCCAAATAACCTGTAAGCTGATAAGGCGTGATTATCACTTCTTCCAGGGCATAGGCCAGTTCTGTCAGGGCTATTTTAGTGTCCTGGAACCGAAACATATCATTGGTGATCCGGATTTTCTGAGATTTAAATCCGAGATAGGAAAAATACAAGGTGTCGTTAACCGCTGCGCTAATGGCAAATTGTCCTTTTTTATTCGTGATGGTCCCCACCACTTTATTGAGGTTAACAACGTGAACGCTTTCAAGAGGTCCGTTTGTTTGTGCATTGACCACTACTGCCCGAATTACGCCTTCCTGCGTTTCCGGAGTTGTTTCCTGAGCGAGGAGGGTCTGTGAGGCCAGCACGATCAATAAAATGGAAACCAGTTTCTTCATACGGGATAAAGCTACTAAGAAAACGAAAAATTATCCGAATAGGTATGGTGTTAGTATACAATTAACTAAAAGTAGCCAGACCTTCGCTTGCCCCGATGTCCTTTGCCCTTTTTGGATCGCGTTGACGCTCCGTTCCTTTTTTTCTTATTGGGAAAGTCCTTCCCGCCTTTATTTCTTTTTTTCCGGCGGCCGGAGGATTCCGGTTTGGAAGGTTCCACGTTGATCAATCGTCCGTCATGCTTAAAGTCTCTTAAAACATTTAAGACATGATCTGCAACCCCCTCATTTGTATTGAAGAAGGAAAAACTATCCTTAACATCCACCCGGAAGATATCATCCCGATCCAGGTCCAGTGTTGATTTCAGGAAGTCCTTAAGCGACTTCCAGTCGAAGCCGTCCCTTTCACCGATGTTGATAAAGAAACGGGTAGTCCCTTTACCTCCTTCCATTGATGAGGTTGCCCTGGAGTCAGCAGAAGTATTCAGATCCTTGGCTTTGCTGTAATAAGCATGGAATCGGGAAAATTCAACGGCAACCATTTTTTTGATTAAGGTCTCCCGGTCAAGTTCTTGAAGAACGTCATGTATGGCCGGCAGATAAGGACTTATGGCCTCATTGATCTCCGTATTTTTGATCTTACTGGCCAGGTGGTACAACTGTATCTCGCAGATCTCCATCCCTGTGGGGATTTTCTTGGCCAGAAATTGTTGTTTGATTTTCTTTTCTATTGCATGTATCCGGCGTAATTCGCTCCTGGTTAAGATCACCATAGACACGCCCGATTTGCCTGCTCTACCTGTCCGACCGCTACGATGCGTATACGTCTCAATTTCGTCAGGTAATTGGTAATTGATCACGTGGGTGATGTCCTCAACATCTATTCCCCGGGCGGCCACATCCGTAGCTACCAACATTTGTATTTGTTTTTTCCGGAAAGACCCCATTACCAGGTCACGCTGGTTTTGGCTCAGGTCACCGTGAAGGGCTCCTGCATTGTATCCATCTTCAATCAGCTTCTCCGCAACCCGCTGCGTATCGCGTTTGGTACGGCAAAATACAACTGAGAAAATATCCGGATTCGCATCTGCCAAACGCTTTAAAGCGGGATAGCGATCCCGTCCTGTTACGGTATAGTATTCGTGCATTACCGTCGTAGCCCCGACGTTTCTTTCTCCTACCGTGATCTCTATGGGCTTATGCATAAATTTTTTGGCGATCTGAGCCACCTCACGCGGCATGGTAGCCGAAAAGAGCCAGGTGGATTTCTCCTCCGGGGTGTTAGACAGGATATCGCGGATATCCTCGTAAAAACCCATATTGAGCATTTCATCCGCTTCGTCCAGGATGCAATAGTCAATACGCGAAATGTCAACTAAACGCCTGCCGATCATGTCTTTCATCCTTCCCGGAGTGGCTACTACAATTTGGGCGCCTTTTTTGAGCTGACGGGCTTGTTCAGTAATACTTGCTCCCCCGTACACGGCTACAGTGCTCAGGCCTTTGACATACTTGGAATAGGCTTGCATTTCTTTGGTAATCTGCAAACACAATTCCCGGGTAGGGGAGAGAATAATTGCCTGTGTGGTGCGGCTTTCTGGCATGATCTTTTGAATCAGCGGGAAGCCAAAAGCGGCGGTCTTTCCGGTACCTGTTTGTGCGAGGGCTACCATATCCGTTTCGTCTTGCAGTAAAAGCGGGATTGATTTTTCCTGCACTTCGGAAGGTTCGGTGAATCCCAGGTCATTAATTGCCTGTATAATGGGCGGTTCCAGCCCTAAAAGTTCAAATTTATTCATTGATTTTTTTATGAAGCACCCATTTTTCTGGCCCTTGGGCGGCTTAATTTTCATTGGTAAGTGGGCTCAACAGTTTGCAAAGATACCCTTAATTGCCGGTTTTACGCCTAGAATGCTGATTTCTTTTTACTTAGGTCTCCTGGTCAGCTAATTGATTTAGGTATTTGGTGAGTTTTTCCAGGGCCTTTGCACGGTGACTGATTTGGTTTTTTTCTGAGAGGGACATTTCTGCAAAAGTCTGCTGCGCTCCCAGGGGCAAAAAAATCGGATCGTACCCAAAACCCTGATTACCGCGCTTTACCTCAGTTATAGTTCCTTCTGCAATGCCGGTAAAGAAATTTGGTTTTTCCTGTATGATAAGGGCGATTACTGTTTTAAAGCGTGCCTTCCGGTTTTCCTCTCCTTTCATTTCCTTCAAAAGTTTGGCCATATTGGCTTTAGGATCTTTTTCCGGACCGGAATAACGTGCCGATAATACCCCGGGGGCACCGTTTAAGGTATCTACCAGCAGACCTGTGTCGTCTGCAAAACAGTCATACCCGTAATGGGAAGTCACATATTGTGCCTTGACCAGGGCGTTTTCCTCGAGGGTGTCCCCGGTTTCAGGAATCTCTTTATGGCAGGCGATATCCTCCAGGGATAACAATTTTATGCTTTTGGGAAGGAGGCGTTGTACTTCCAGAAGTTTCCCTTTATTGTGGGTTGCAAATATGAGTTCCATTGATAGCGATAACAAGGAATGAAGATACAATAGCTTGCCTTAAAATCGGTACTTTTGAACAATTGTTTAGTGTACTATGGAGCTTAAAGTCCCACCGACGGTGGTGTTTGTTTGTTTTGGTTGCCTGATGTGGGTAGTAGGCAGGTGGCTGCCTTTTGGCGACTTTGAGTTTTTTGGGAGGATATGGCTTATAGTAGCTTTGCTGATTGGAGCTGCACTAATTGCTGGCATTGCATTGATACAGTTTTTTGTCTCTCGTACCTCCATAGATCCCATCCACCCCATGAAAACGACCAAATTGGTTACTAAGGGCATCTACCAATTTTCCCGTAACCCCATGTACCTGGCCTTATTGATGATTTTGCTGGCCTGGGGCCTTTGGCTGGGGAATGCCTTCAATACCCTTACGGCAGCGGGATTTGTTTACTACATGAATGCCTACCAGATCAAACCAGAAGAGAAATACCTCCTTCAATTGTTTGGGACCGAATACAAACAGTATTGTACCCTGGTCCGCAGGTGGTTTTAGTTGCCGTGGTCTCCTAACTTAATAGCGTAACCCATGACCAAAAGGGTACAGCGGATCTTTCGAGTCGTAAGGGACATCCTCCATTTGCTTCTGAACGGCTTCCCAACTGGAAGGCAACTCAAAAGGCAGTTTGCCCTCAGGCTGTTTCTCCCCGAAAAGCAGGGCTGCCAGCACCTCATCACTGGTTCCGAATTCTGCCAGCAGTGCTTCCGCCTCGCTGTTTATTTCAGAAAGCAGGGCAGGACGCTCCAAATTCACAACAACAATGCTCGGTTTTTGGGTGATCAACTCCAGAATTTCCTTTAATTCAGCCTCGGTGTAGTACAAACGCCCCTGATGGAAAAATTGCTCGACAATAGATTCATCCCGTTCATCATAGTGTGTTTTTAACCGGGTGAGAATTACATCGGCATCCTCTGGC
>JABDRK010000239.1 GCA_013041785.1 Eudoraea sp. | reverse complement strand
ATAGCCTTGAGGTCGGTCTTCACTGCAATCCCTTCCTGCCTGAGGAACTTAAAACGTCTGGACAGGTTGCGTTTAGTAGCCAGATTTGTAGAACCAATCATCAACAGGAATTTCCTGATCTCCTGCTGGAAAACAATGATCAGGGCAATAAGGCCTACAGACATGAATCCGCCCACCATACTGCTAATCATCTTCATGTCCAGCAACTGCGTAAGTTTCCAAAACCCCCATACAATCACGATCCCGATAAAAATATTTATCGCAACAGTGCCCCGTACCAGTTTGTAAATGTAATAGAGTAGGATGGCTACAAGGACGATGTCAATTACATCCGTTACTTTGAAATCGAGAAAATCGAGAAATTCCAATCCTTGCCGTTTTTGTAAAATTAGGAAAAATAGGATTACGCCGGTTCATTATCCTATTGGGATAATTGCGTATGGAGACGCACGCATTCCATGGCCTCTTTTACATCGTGTACCCGAAGGATGTTGGCCCCTTTAAGCAGGCCGTACATATGCAGTGCAGTGGTTCCGTTCAGGGCCTCTTCCGGGCTTTGTTCCAGAAGTTTATAAATCATGGATTTGCGACTAAGTCCGATCAATAGCGGATACTCCAGGATTTTCAGCAAATTCAGGTTTTTAAGGAGTTGATAATTTTGTTCCAGGTTCTTAGCAAACCCAAAACCGGGATCCAAAACCATATCGTTTATTCCTGCAGCACGTCCCTGGGCGATCTTTTCTGAGAAGTAGTAGACGATTTCTTTAATCAGATCTTCATAATCCGTGAGTCCGGACATGGTTTGGGGAGTACCCCGCATATGCATCATAATATAAGGAACCCCAAGCTCACCAACCACCTTCATCATCTGGGGGTCCTGCATCCCTGCGGAAATATCATTGATCAATGCTGCTCCACTGGATACGCAACTGCGCGCTATGGAGCTTCTGAACGTATCTATGGAGAGCAGGGCTTCCGGAAATTCTGTTAACAACAGTTCAACGATGGGTAATATCCGGGTTTCTTCCTCCTGTTCCGGAACATGTGCTGCCCCGGGTCTGGAACTGTATGCCCCTACATCAATAAATGTGGCCCCTTCCATTAGCATTTTTTCGGTCTGTCGCAGGATCTCCCCGGGTTTTTGGTAGCGGCCGCCGTCATAGAATGAGTCCGGGGTAACGTTCAGGATTCCCATGATCTTAGGAGTTTCCAGAGATATTAGTCGTCCTTTACAATTTAGCGTATGGGGATAATGCGACAACATAAGGGGATTGGGAATATAGCTTACAAGTTTAATTCCAAAACTTTGAAGATTATAATTATTTAAGCGAAATTTACACAAATATCGAGCTTTTTCATGCAGCATACCTCTGAACAGTACGACGAAATTATCCAACGTTGTCGGGATCTATTCTCAAAAAAAATGACGGATTACGGAACTGCCTGGCGTATCCTGCGACTGCCCTCCCTTACAGACCAGATCTATATCAAGGCACAGCGTATCAGAAGCTTGCAGGAAAACGAGGTTCGGAAGGTAGATGAAGGGGAGATCCCGGAATTCATTGGGATTATTAACTATGCGGTTATGGCCCTGATCCAGATCGAAAAAGGTATCGCTGAAGAACCCGACCTCAAACCCGAGGAGGCAATGGCACTGTACAATGCTGCTATCTCCAGGACAAAGGGACTAATGGAAGATAAGAACTTTGACTATGGGGAGGCCTGGCGCGATATGCGGGTAAGTTCCCTTACAGATCTTATCCTGCAGAAATTACTACGGGTAAAACAAATTGAAGACAACCAGGGAAAGACCCTGGTCAGTGAAGGTATTGATGCCAACTATCAGGATATCATTAATTACGCTGTTTTTGCTTTGATACATCTCGGAGTACATACCCATTAAGCCTATGAAATATCTCGTACATTTTTGCCGTATAATTGTTGGTGTCCTTTTTATTATCAGTGGCTTCATAAAATTAAATGACCCTGTAGGCTTTTCATTTAAACTGGAGGAATATTTTAGTCAGGGGGTTTTGGACCTTCCCGTCTTTATGCCCTATGCCCTGGCGATTTCCCTTTTTGTGGTAATTTTTGAGGTGATTTTGGGGGTGCTTCTATTGCTGGGATTCCAAAAAAAGATTACGCTGTGGAGCTTACTGGGGATGATCGTGTTTTTCACCTTCCTGACCTTTTATTCGGCCTATTTCAACAAGGTAACCGACTGTGGTTGTTTTGGAGATGCCATAAAGCTCACGCCCTGGGAGTCCTTTACAAAGGATGTGGTGTTAC
>JABDRK010000233.1 GCA_013041785.1 Eudoraea sp. | reverse complement strand
TTACTTCGCTAATAACAAAAGAGCTTTGTGTGCTGCCAATATTTTGAATAGCGGTTAGTTTGGTTACCATGAATTCCCGATAGGCCCGCATATCCTGTACATGGATTTTCAGGATGTAGTCATAATCACCGCTGACGTGAAAACATTCAGATACCTCTTCAAGTTTTAATACCTCCTTTTCAAATTGCTGCACATTTTCCTTAACGTGTTGTATCAATTTAACATGGCATAAAACCGTATGCAATAGAGCGCTCTGATTTTCCCCGGGGCTAATCCGCATGATTAAAAACATTTGTACTTTTGCATTCCGAAACTAATGCACCTAATTTATTTACGCGAATAAGCTCAGATATTATGAATCAATATGATGTTGCCGTAATTGGCTCCGGCCCCGGAGGGTATGTAGCTGCAATCAGATGTGCCCAATTAGGCATGAAAACTGCAATCATTGAAAAATACAATACCCTTGGAGGCACCTGTTTGAATGTTGGGTGTATCCCCTCCAAGGCACTGCTGGATTCCAGCCACCATTACGAAGATGCAGTGAAGCATTTCGAAACACATGGTATTGAGATTCCCGGGGAAGTTCGTGTTAACCTTGAAAAGATGATTGCGCGGAAACAGGCCGTCGTAGATCAGACAACAAAGGGAATTCAGTTCCTCATGGATAAAAATAAGATCGAGGTTTACCAGGGTATTGGAAGCTTTCAGGACGCTACACATATCAGTATCCAGCAGGGAAAGAAAGAAACCGTTATTGAAGCCAAGAACACGATAATAGCTACTGGTTCCAAGCCGGCCACCCTGCCTTTTATTACTTTGGATAAAGAGCGGGTAATCACAAGCACCGAAGCCTTGAAATTAAAGGAGATCCCAAAGCACATGGTCATCATTGGCGGAGGAGTCATCGGATTGGAATTGGGTCAGGTGTATCGCAGATTGGGGGCCGACGTGTCCGTCATAGAATTTATGGATCGCATTATTCCCGGAATGGACGCCGCCTTGTCCAGGGAGCTGATGAAGGTCCTGAAAAAGCAAAAAATAAAGTTCTACCTGTCACATAAAGTTAAATCTGTCCAACGCAAAGGGAAGCAGGTTACCATAAAGGCTGACGACAAAAAAGGACAGGAGGTAAGCTTTAGCGGAGATTATTGCCTCGTTTCCGTAGGAAGAAAACCCTATACGGAAGGCTTAAATGCTGAAGCTGCGGGGGTAAAACTGGATGATAAAGGCAGGGTGGAAGTAAACGGACATTTACAAACCTCTGCTTCCAATATTTATGCGGTCGGGGATGTAGTACGGGGAGCCATGCTTGCCCATAAGGCTGAGGAAGAAGGGACTATGGTTGCCGAAATCCTGGCCGGACAAAAACCACATATTGATTACAACCTCATTCCGGGAGTGGTCTATACCTGGCCTGAAGTCGCTGCGGTAGGGAAAACAGAAGAAGAACTTAAGGAGGCAGGTATTTCATACAAGTCAGGGCAGTTTCCCATGCGCGCCCTGGGGCGTTCCCGTGCCAGTATGGATATAGATGGCTTTGTAAAAATCCTGGCCGATAAGGAAACCGATGAAGTGCTGGGGGTTCACATGATTGGCGCGCGCTGTGCCGACCTGATCACAGAGGCGGTTACCGCCATGGAATTCAGGGCTTCGGCCGAAGACATAGCGCGTATGAGCCATGCTCACCCCACCTATGCAGAAGCGGTCAAAGAAGCTGCTCTGGCAGCAACGGAAGACCGGGCGCTACATGTTTAAGGGTAATTTTCGGAATCAGATTTTTCAAAAGGAATTTACGGTGAGCTTAGGCGCGACTTCCTTTAAGGAGTTTCAGCACATAGGCTTTGAGGAAATAGAAAGAGGCTTCCAGGGTAGTCCAGGTAAGGAACCTGAGCTGCTCTAACTTCAATTTTACCTGCTCCTCGTGCCTTGCGTATAGCAGGGAAGTATAAGAACACACAACCATAAAAGCAATGGCTCCGGGGATCACTACTGCGGGTGAAAGCGAGTGGTGAAAATACCGGTACAATCCCAGACCGGTAAAACTCCCATAGAGGATAATGAAATGAATTACATAGATCGATAAGGTATTCTGTCCGATCTTAAGGATCACCTGGCTGGTTACCAGTCGGCGGATCAACATAAATATTGCAAAGACCACAAGTACGTCGCCCATCCGGATAAACAGGTAATTGTTGGAGTATATCTTTTCAAAAAGCGCAATTCCCGTATTTTCATTAAGCCAAACAAACAGCGGTGAGGAATAGAAAATTAGTGCCAGACCACTAAGTGCAGTTATTGGGATCGCCCAGGCATAGACCTGTTTGTAATCCTTAAAACGGGTAAATAGTATAGATAACACAGCCCCAAACGCTGTATAGCCAAACCAGGGAACTATGGTAAATACCGAACCATTGCTTCTGGTCAGATAATTAGCAAGGGCATCCGGAAGAAAAGGATAGGTCCATTCTTTATAAAAAGGTTCAAAGGCGAATAGTATACAGGCCAGGGCGAAAAGTACTCCCGGGAACAACAAACGGGATCGTTTGTAGGTAAGCAGGTAAACTGCAACGATTCCCAGGATAGAAAGGCCAATGATATGCAGCACATCTACAAGGAAAAAGGCGTCATACACCTGTCCTTTAAAGAGACCGAATAGATTAAGGCGCAATAAATATCCTATAAACAACAATTGTAATCCCCTGCGAATCCCTTTCTTAACACGTGGATTGCTGAATCCCTTCTGGGGCACGCGGATCAATAAATAGGTAAAAATAAACCCCGAAACCGTAAAGAAAACGGGGGCAGTTATTCCCCGAAAGTATTTCCACAGGTTGTAAAACGTGCTGCTGCTATCGCGGAAGGCGTTGTCCAGCAGCCCATCCACAAAGTGCCCCTGTAACATCATCAGGATTGCCCAGGCGCGCATCGCATCAATAAAAAAGAGTCGGGCCGTTTTACTATTCATATGGATATATACTCGCTACAGCGTGGTTTTGGATGTTAACGGCTGCAAAATTAGGGAAATAACTCTCGAAAAAACTTCTTTTATGGTATTTTCGCTTTCCTAAAAAATACAGATATGGCAACAATTATCGCCTTTGCAGGTAGTAATTCATCTACTTCAATCAACTTTCAGCTTGTAAAGCACACCGTGGGTTTGGTTGAAGAACATCAGGTACAACTTCTAAACCTGGCCAATTTTCCTTTCCCTATGTATAGTGAGGATCAGGAACGCCAACGGGGATTTTCCAATTCGCTGGTTGAATTTAAGGACGACATAAAGAACGCTGCCGGCTTGGTTTTATCTGTAAATGAACACAACGGAAATCCGTCTGCCTATTTTAAGAACGTATTGGACTGGCTTTCCAGGATCGACAGGAAATTTCTTGAAGACACTCCGGTATTGTTGATGTCGGCCTCCCCCGGTGGCAGGGGAGCGATTGGCTCCCTCGGGATTATAAAGGATCTGCTGCCCAGATTTGGTGCTGAGGTTGTTGCAACCTTCTCCCTGCCGTCCTTCAAACAGAATTTTGACCGGGATAAGGGTATTACCGAGGCGGAACTTGCCAAAGCGCATAGCCAGGCCCTTGAACAATTTTTAGAGCGAATATCTTAATTGCATAATGGAACTTAAAGAATTCACCCTTTCATCTCATGGGAGGGCTATTTACGGAGCTTATCTGCAGCCTGATCAAATCAAGAGGGTTGTGGTATTGATCCACGGGCTGGGAGAACATGCTCACAGGTATTTGGACGGGGTTGTCCCTGCGCTATTGGAGCTGGACTGTGCTGTGGTGATGTTTGATAATTTTGGGCATGGCAGATCTGAAGGTAAACGCGGCCACTGCCCGAGTTACCAGGCTCTTATGGAGCTCCTCACCCAGGTGATCAATAAGGCTAAATCCCTTTTTCCAGAATATCCTGTGCTGCTATACGGCCACAGCATGGGTGGTAATTTAGCCCTGAATTACGCTTTGAAATTCCAGGGAATACAGGGACTTGTGGTGACAAGCCCATATCTGCGATTAGCATTTAAGCCGCCCGCATGGAAAATGAAACTGGGGAAAATACTATTAAAGGTATACCCTTCATTTACCTTACCCTCCGGTTTGGACCCCCGTGGAATATCCAGAATACCCGAGGAAGTTAGCAGGTACCAGGAGGATCCACTAATCCATGACCTTGTAAGCCCCATGTTTTCTTTCCCAATCATGGATGCAGGGGAGTGGGCCATCGATAATGCCTCTGAACTGGCTGTTCCGCTGCTCCTGATGCATGGCACTGCAGATCCCATTATTGATTTTGAGGCAACACGTATTTTTAGCAAAAATGCCCCCAAATGTACCTTTGTTCCTTTCGAAGGCGGCTATCATGAGTTGCAACACGATCTCGATAAGGATAAGCTGCTCGCAACAATAGGCAATTGGATAGGGCAGAACTTTCCGTAATTTTACAAGGTGCTAAAGAAATTCAAAGAACAGCTCGAAGGCAAATTTCCGGAATTACTGATAAAGCCCTTCCTGCTCGCCTGCAGTGGTGGAGCAGATAGCGTTGTGCTGGTTCATCTTTGCAAACAGATCGGGTTGGAATTTGCCATAGCGCATGCCCACTTCGGACTAAGGGGTGAGGAAAGTGACCAGGATGAAGTATTTGTAAAGAACCTGTCTAAGAATTACAATTCAAAGTATTTTGTAAAACACTTTAAAACAGAAGAATACGCTACTAATAATAAAGTTTCAATTCAGGTAGCAGCCCGGGAACTCCGCTACGTCTGGTTTGAGGAAATTCGACGGGCCGAAAACCTTTCTTATTGTGTTACTGCTCACCATGCCGACGATAATCTTGAAACATTTCTGATCAATTTGTCGCGGGGAACAGGCATCCGGGGACTTATTGGAATTCCTGAAAAGTCAGAGGTACTGATCAGGCCTATGCTGAATTTTACAAGGAAGGAAATTTTAGAGTATGCTGGTGAATACCACCTGGTCTGGAGAGAAGATTCCTCCAATCTGGAGAAAAAATACCTGCGCAATAAAATCAGGCATGATGTGATCCCGGCTCTGAAAAGCCTGCATCCGGGTTTTATGGACAATTTTAAGCAAAGCCAGGGGTTTTTGCGCGATAGTAATACCATACTTGACAACCATTTACATGCTGTTAAAGAAAGCTGTTTCCAGGAGGAAGAAGGGTGGATTAAGATCAAATTAGGGCCTTTGACCAAGCTTTCACCCAAGCGCGCATACCTGCATGGGCTGTTAGGTTCATACGGATTCAAAGAATGGGCAGATGTGGAAGGGCTTTTAACGGCAATTCCGGGTAAACAGGTGCTTTCAGACACCCATCGTTTGGTAAAAGCGCGTAAATACCTGATCCTGCAGGAAATTCCAGAGGAAAAGAATGAACAATATTCTTTTCAGCTGACCACAGGATCTATCAGAGAGCCTCTTCGCCTGCTTGTTGAAGAGGTGGAGGCTATGGGTGCACAATCTGAAAAAGTACTATATGCGGATAAAGAAACGTTAAAGGATGGGATTACTATTCGAAAATGGAAAAAAGGGGATTACTTTTATCCCTTTGGAATGCGTGGGCAACGGAAATTGCTGTCTAAGTACTTCAAAGATGAAAAACTGGATTTAAACGCTAAGGAAAATCAGTGGCTGTTATGCTCAAACCAGGATGTGGTATGGGTGATTGGCCGCAGAAGCGATGAACGGTTCAAAGTAACCGGGAAAACAAAAAAGATCATCAAGATTACCCTGTCGACATGAAGGCATTATTTGCATACTTGTTCTCTTTTTTCCTCTTCGGATTTGCGTTAGCTCAAACTGATGAAGACCCGGCTATCTGGTCTCATGAAGTTCGGGAGTTGGGCTCAGGCGAGTATGAACTGGTTTTTAAGGGGAAGATTGCGGAGGGATGGCACGTTTATTCACAATTTACAGCAGATGGGGGTAGTTTGCCCAGTGAATTTACCTATTTGAAATCAGGACAGGACTATGAATTGCTGGGGATTACCCAGGAAAGTGAAACCCAAAAGGCCTACAGTGAAATCTTTGAGATAGAGGAGACTTTTTTTAAGAAAGAAGCTGTATTCACGCAGCGCATCCGTTTGCTGAATCCGGACGTCCGACAGGTGGATGTGGAACTCTTTTATCAGATATGCAAGGAGGTATGTATCGCAAAAGATGTGGTTTTTCAGGTTGTTCTGGATGGGGGAGTAGCAGTCACGGAACAGCTTGTTCTGGATGACAGAAGCGCGGAACTCAGCGCTGCACTTAAACTGGATTTAAAAAACAAGGAACGACTCACGGAGGGCGTAGCTGCAGAAAACGGTCAGAAAACCGGCCTTTGGGGCATATTTGGTTTGGGCTTTCTCGGGGGGTTAATCGCCCTGTTAACGCCCTGTGTGTTTCCAATGATACCGCTTACCGTATCCTTTTTTACCAAACAGTCCCATAATAAATCAAGAGGTGTCTGGAATGGATTACTTTATGGGTTTTTCATCACCCTGATCTACTTTTTACTCAGTCTGCCTTTCCATTTGTTTGATACGATAGATTCACAAATTCTGAATACCATTGCCACCAATATCTGGCTAAATGTGGGCTTCTTCCTGATCTTTGTATTTTTTGCCTTCTCCTTCTTTGGCTATTACGAGCTTACCTTGCCCAGTTCCTGGGCCAACAAAATGGATTCGTTTTCCTCCAGGGTAGGAGGCGGGGCCGGCATATTTTTTATGGCCGTTACCCTGGCTATTGTTTCCTTTTCCTGTACAGGTCCAATTCTTGGTGGATTATTAGGGGGTACTGCCTTATCTGAAGGCAATATGGCTATGAACCTTTCTGCGGGAATGCTGGGCTTTGGATTGGCCCTGGCCCTCCCATTTGCCCTGTTTGCAGTTTTCCCGGCCTGGCTAAACGGGCTTCCAAAATCCGGAAACTGGATGAATACGGTAAAAGTAGTTTTAGGCTTTCTTGAGTTGGCGCTGGCATTTAAGTTTTTATCTAATGCTGATTTGGTGGGGAACTGGGGGATATTCAAGCGCGAGATCTTCCTTGGGATCTGGATTTTAATCTTCCTGTTCATGGCCCTCTACCTTTTTGGTGTATTTAGATTTACAGATGAAGGACCCAAAAGAAAACGTTCCTTTATACGGATGGGATTTGGGATCTTAAGCCTGGCGTTTACGGTATATTTAACCCTGGGAGCACTTAATTTCACCAATCTCAAATTATTGAGCGGATTTCCCCCGCCAGATTTTTATACCCTGGCTGAAAGCGAATCAGAATGCCCCCTGGGAATCGAATGTTTCAAGGATTTTGAGGAAGGGGTGGCCTATGCCAAAAAGGAAGGAAAACCCATCTTACTGGATTTCACCGGCTGGGCTTGTGTAAATTGCAGGAAAATGGAGGAAAATGTTTGGAGTGATACTGATATCTTTCCCATACTCAATGAGGAATACGTGCTGATATCCTTGTATATTGATGATCGTAAACTCCTGCCCGAAGATGAACAGTTTTTGTATCAGTTTGAATCGGGTAGGATAAAGGCCATTGAAACCATAGGTGAAAAATGGGGAACCTTCCAAACCGTAAACTTCAGTACAGCATCACAACCCTATTATGTGCTTATGTCCCCGGACCTGGAAATCCTGAATTCGGCTATCCAAAATACCGATAGCGAGACCTACAGGAAATGGCTTAATACCGGTTTGACCCGATTCAGGGAACTGGACTCCAAAGAAATGATAAGCATACGCTAACGGCTTTTTAAATCCGGCATTAACTGCTATATTTAGTTCCAAAGAACGCAGTAATGAAGAGATTAAAGATTGCCGGGTGGGTTGTACTCGCCCTCGTCCTTATTTTGGCGATATCCGGATTTGTGGTAATTCAGGTCTTAAAGCCCGACTATGACGGGGTTATGGATATGCCAGGGTTAAAATCCGAGGTAACGGTTTACTATGACACCTATGGTATTCCGCATATCTATGCCAGGAATGAAACGGATGCCTTTCGGGCGCTGGGCTATGTTCACGCCCAGGACCGGTTATGGCAAATGGAATTACTGCGCAGGATAGCCCGGGGAGGGCTGTCGGAGGTTTTTGGGAAGGATCTGGTAGATACGGATAAGTTATTCCTTTCCCTGGGAATTGATGAGGCTACAAAAGCCACTCTTGCCTCGCTGAACACCAATACAGCGATGGTCAGGGAAGCGAAAGCCTATCTGGACGGCATTAACCAATTCATCGCAGAAGGCCCTACTCCCATAGAATTCCATCTGACCAGTCTTGAGAAACAGCCTTTTACCCTGGAGGATGTTTATAACACCATTGGGTATATGAGTTTCAGTTTTGCTATGGCCCATAGGACTGATCCCTTGCTAACCAATATCAAAAATCAATTAGGACCTGAATATCTGGTTGATTTGGAAATTGATGTAGATACCAATACTGTATGGATTAAAAACTATAAAGAACAAGCGGATATCATCCCCACCCAGACAGTTGCCGCCGTTCAAAAAGCCCTGGATAAACTGCCCGTGCCTCAATTTGTGGGGAGTAATAGCTGGGTCCTGGGACCTGGAAAAACTAAGAATGGCCAGGTGATCCTGGCCAATGATCCGCATATTGGTTTTGCCCAGCCATCGGTTTGGTATGAGGCCCATATTGTAACTCCGGAGTATGAAAAATACGGCTATCATTTGGCCGGAGTCCCTTTTCCCTTGCTGGCTCACGACCGCAACCTGGCCTACGGGTTGACCATGTTTGAAAATGATGACATTGATTTTTATGCCGAAATCGTGAAGCCCGATAATGAGGATCAATACAAGACTCAGGATGGCTGGAAGTCTTTTAGTCGCATTGAAAAGAGCATCAAAGTAAAGGACAGTGCTGAGGTACCTTTTAGTTATACACGTACTGACCATGGTTCACTTTTAAATGGGGTGTTGGCCCCACTGGACAGTACGGCTCCGGTGAGTATGTCATGGATCTATACCAAGCTGGAGAATCGGGTATTGCATGCTTTATATGGGATTTCACATGCTTCGGATATTAACGAATTCAAGTCCCACCTTCCTGATATACATGCCCCGGGCCTTAATGTTATGTATGGGGATGCGGAAGGGAATGTGGCCTGGTGGGCCACGGCCCGTTTGTATGAAATGCCTGAAGGCGCAGCCACTAAAATGGTAATGCCTGCTGATGGAAGCAGTGAACCCATCCGATACCTGGATTTTTCCGAAAACCCCAGTGCGGTTAATCCGCCCTGGGGATATGTATACTCGGCAAATAACCAGCCCGATTCTGTGTCGGGCTTGCAAATCCCGGGATATTATTTACCGGAGAATAGAGCCAAAAGGATTGTTGAGCTGGTGGAACAGAAAAATGACTGGGACCGGGAAAGTGTTGGGGAAATGATCCTGGATGTCACTTCATCTGTCAATCCCGGGGTAGCTCAACAATTGTCAGGTTTAACGACCATCGAAAACCTGAATGATTCACAGAAACAAATGTTGGAAAGACTGGCCAGCTGGG
>JABDRK010000164.1 GCA_013041785.1 Eudoraea sp. | reverse complement strand
GCCTATACCCATCAACGGCTTGATCTGGATGGGTGCCCCGGAATATATGCAACTACAGATACAGCAAAAGATTGAACAAGGTTTCCAATGCCTTAAACTGAAAATTGGCGCGCTCTCTTTTGAAACTGAACTGAAACTTCTGGCGCAAATCAGGAAAAAATTCAGTGCAGAGAAACTGGAGCTTCGGGTAGATGCCAATGGGGCTTTCCTACCAGATGAAGCCATGGATAGGCTTGAGGCACTGGCCGCTTTCGACCTGCATTCCATTGAACAGCCAATTAAAGCGGGAAACCCTGAGGCCATGGCAAAACTCTGCGCAGATACACCGCTTCCCATTGCCCTGGATGAGGAGTTAATCGGGATAACGGATGTAACAAATAAAGCAAGCCTTCTACAAACTATTAAACCGCAGTATATTATATTAAAACCAAGCCTGGTAGGTGGCTTTTCAGGTAGTGAGGAATGGATCCGACTAGCGGAAAAGCTAGGTATCGGCTGGTGGATTACGAGTGCTTTGGAAAGCAATATTGGCCTGAATGCCATTGCGCAGTGGACCTTCACCCTGGATGTTACCATGCCACAGGGCCTGGGTACAGGAGGGCTATTTGTCAATAATATCCAATCCCCGCTGGTCGTTGAAGGCGGATGTCTTTCATACAGGCAGGACCGTTCCTGGAAACCAGAACAAATAACAGCATTATGTATATAGAACAAGCATACAAAGGATTACATGAACCCTGGAGATACCTGCTTGGATTTCTTGCGGTATTTATCGCCTGGCAGGTAATAGGGAGTATCCCCCTCCTGGCGTTCTTAATCCTGAAATCATTGGAGTCAGGAACTTTCCCTACTACCATTGGCGGGATGTCTGAATTACTGGGTTCAAACCTGTTCCTATTTCTGATGCTGCTTTCTTTTTTGATTGCTTTTGTGGGTTTGTACCTGGTGGTAAAGTATATGCATAAGCAAAAATTTACAACCCTCACTACGGTAAGGCCTAAAACTGATTGGAACCGGGTGTTTTTTGCTTTCCTGTTATGGGCAGTGGTTTCTGTCTTTTTTATACTGCTGGATGTGTTCCTTTCGCCGGGTGACTATGTTACTAATTTCGAGATAGGGCCTTTTCTCACGCTCATGGTAATTGCTGTTTTGCTGATCCCTATACAAACAAGTTTTGAAGAATATTTCATGCGCGGGTACCTCATGCAAGGGATCGGCCTTATGACCAAATCAAGATGGGTGCCCCTTATAGCGACCTCTTTCTTATTTGGCATCCTGCATATTTTTAATCCGGAGGTGGAGAAGCTGGGCTATGGAATTATGATATTTTATATGGGTACAGGCCTGTTTCTGGGTATATTGACCCTAATGGACAAAGGATTGGAACTGGCTATTGGTTTCCATGCGGCCAATAACCTTATGGCTGCGTTACTGGTGACAGCAGACTGGACGGCATTTCAGACGCCCTCCGTATACCGGGACATTTCGGATCCGGAATTGGGATGGGATGTACTGATTCCGGTATTTGTGATTTATCCCTTACTATTGCTGGTTTTTAGCAAAAAGTATGGCTGGACAAACTGGAAAGACAGATTAACAGGTAAAGTAGTAGCAGAAACAGCATTTGAATCATCGAACAATGAACACTGAAATAGCACCCCTGCATCACGCATTCCGATTAAACGGAATGCAGTATAATTATGAAGATCTTAAAGAGGTGGCCTATAGCCTGATTAAAGAGGGTGAGCCTTTTGAGCGACGCATAGGTGATTTCCTGTTGGATTGGTTGTCAGATGAAGATACAATCCTGGTTACCACTTCAGGAGCCACAGGTGTACCCAAACGTATTTTTCTAAAGAAAGAGCATATGGTCAATTCTGCCAGGGCTACCGGAGAAGTTTTGAGCCTCAGGGAAGGGAATTCTGCTTTGCTTTGTCTTCCGGCAGATTATATAGCGGGTAAAATGATGTTGGTCCGGGCTATGGTTTTAGGTCTGGAAATAGATTTTGTAGAACCGAGTTCAGAGCCGCTATGGCGAACAATTGATCCCTATGATTTAATGGCAATGGTCCCCATGCAGGTCCAAAACTCCCTGAAAAAACTAGACCTTTTTGGCACCATACTGATCGGTGGTGCTCCGGTCTCCGGCACCTTGCACGATGCCCTACAACAGACTACAGCACGGGTTTTCGAAACCTATGGTATGACCGAGACCTGTTCACATGTGGCGCTAAAGGCCTTAAACCCTGCGGCCGGTGCTGTTGAAGGCGCTGTTGGAAATGCGTTCAAGGCCCTGCCGGGAATAACATTTTCTAAGAATGCTAAGGGATGTCTTGTGTTACAGGCACCGGAGGTAACCCGGGAACCTTTGGAAACCAATGATCTTGTTGAACTGCTAAACGACAAGGAATTCATTTGGTTGGGACGCTATGACAATGTGGTGAATTCCGGAGGAGTGAAGCTCATGCCAGAAACTATAGAAGAAAAACTGAAGCACGTAATAAATGAAACTTTTATTCTGGGCGGGATCCCGGACGCAGAGCTGGGCGAATGTCTGGTTATGGTAGTGGAAGCCAGAGAATTGCCAAAGGACCTGGAGAAAAAGCTGCAAGCTTTGAAAACACTGGAAAAATATGAATTCCCTAAACATATTTTTGTACGGGAAAAATTCCCGAAAACAGAAAACGGAAAAATAAAAAGGAAGGAATTGCTGGATCTGGTGGTTTCTGATAGTGGAGCTGCCTAAGCTGTCCGTCCGTTGATTTTTTTCTTAGGAATAACCCAAAACAACTCCTCAAATGAAGAAACTCTTTTTTGTGTTTATGATAGGATCCTCATTTATGTTAAAGAGTCAGCACGTTCTTTCAGAAGAAGAGCGATCCCGCGTGGTAGATGAGATATTGGATGAACGTTTTACGGAAGTCCTTCCGGGAATTATGGACGAGACCCAGATAGACATGTGGATCCTGATATCCCGGGAATACAATGAGGATCCAGTGTTGCGTACCATGTTGCCAGCAACATGGCTGAATGCCAGGAGGCGGACCATCCTGGTTTTCTATAGGGATGCCGGGAAGGATACCTTGGAACGCCTGGCAGTAGCGCGCTATAATGTGGGGAGAAACATTGTTTCTGCATGGGATAAGGAAAAGGAACCCGACCAGTGGAAAAGGTTGCGTGAAATCATAGAGGAACGGAACCCGAAGAAAATCGGCCTGAATTATTCCAGGGATCACAACATCGCAGACGGGTTGGATAAAACAGACTACGAAGCGTTTATGAAAATTCTGCCTGCAGCATATAAAAAGCGTGTAGTTTCAGCTGAGCAGCTGGCGGTACGCTGGATAGAAACACGCACACAGCGCGAAATGGTGATCTACAATCAGTTGGTTTCCATTACCCACCAGATTATTGCGGAGGCTTTCTCAGAAAAAGTAATTACCCCGGGGATCACCACAACCACGGAGGTAGAATGGTGGATGCGGCAAAAAGTAACCGATATGGGACTGGAAACCTGGTTCCATCCAACAGTAGACGTGCAACGCAGTAATGAAAACCTGGTCGGCCATTTGTATTCCTTTTCCGGAAGGCCTGAGGATATGGTTATTCTGCCGGGGGACCTTCTGCATTGTGATTTTGGCATTACCTATTTGCGCCTGAACACGGATTGCCAGGAACTGGCCTATGTTTTAAAACCTGATGAGCGCGAGGCCCCGCTTTTTCTGAGGAATGCGCTGAAAGACGGTAACCGGGTTCAGGATTATCTGACCGAAAACATGGTTGCCGGCCGCACTGGGAATGAAATTCTTGCCAAAGCACTGGCCGACGGAAAAAATGCCGGGCTACGGCCAGCCATCTATACGCATCCTTTGGGCAGTTATGGTCATTCTGCGGGGACCACTATTGGGATGTGGGATGCTCAGGAAGGAGTTATGAAAGACGATGGGGAGAATTACCCACTCAACCCAAAAACCGTCTATGCCATTGAATTAAACACCACAGTTTTTATCCCTGAATGGAAGCGGGATATCCGGGTAATGCTCGAAGAAGCAGGATATTTTGGGGAAGACGGATTCCGGTATGTAAATGGGAGGCAGGAGGAACTTTACCTGATTCCAAGGCAGTAAAAGCCCATTGGTTTTTACTGTTTTTTAACTAAATCAGCCCCCGTAGTTTCTTCTTATATGCTTATCTTAGAGCATGTTAAATCAAATTGTTATGAAAAAGATTGCTCTCCTGTTTCTATTTATTGCCCCCTTATGCTTCGGGCAGCAAGAAACAAAAATTGTCAGGGGAATGGTAACGGATGGCCGTAACCCCATTGAAGATGTCAACATTTCCATAGCGGATAAGGGTACAAATACCTTCTCGGATGCCTCCGGGCGCTATAGCATTGAAGCGGAGGTCGGGGATATAATTAGTTATTCCTATCAGGGGTTGAAATCTGCGGAGATCATGGTTGAAGATGTTACCAGGATTTTGAATCCGGTACTTGTTCCTGATGTGAACCAGCTTGAAGAAGTCATCGTGCTGGGTAGCAACCGCAAGTCTCAGAAGGAACTGGCCCTTGAATACAAATTGAATAAGCGGCTTATTCGCACGGCTTATGGATACCTGGATGCCGATACGGCACCGGGGCTTATCAGGTTTTTAGATGAAAGCCAGATCAATAATGTAGCCCTATGTATTCTGGATGTCTTGCGTGCTGAATTTCCGGGTGTTCGGGTAGTAGGTAATTGCACCGGGGCTTTTGGTCAGAGTGTGGGCGGACAGCTCACCAATATTACCGGACAGGTGGGCAGTGGGGAAATCGCCCTGCCAGGGACGCTCTTAAACGCTAGTGGTCCTAATTCCTCAGCTACCGGAAAAGTTTTTGTCAGGGGAACCAATTCCATCACCAACCCAAGGTCTGCCGTTTTTGATATTGACGGACAAATATTTACCGATGCCCCCATATGGATTGATGTTCGGAATATCAAACGCATGGCAGTACTTAATAATTTTGCTACTACGACCATGTACGGAAGCATCGGCGCCGGAGGCGTTGTGGTTGTGAATACGATCACCGGAAATCCCAAGTCTAATAAGATAACCGACTATGCAAGGCTTCGAAACAATTACGTAGCGGGAAAAATTTTGACGCAGGAAGAAATTAGTAAAAACGCCCCGCGCTACCTCAGGGAATTGCAGGATGCTCCAAGCAAAGCGGAAGCCCTGAGTGTTTACGAAAAAAACAAATCCATCTACTCCAGCTCCCCGTTTTTTGTGTTGGATGCCTATCGGGTGTTTACTGATATCTGGAAAGACACCGAACTGGCCGATTCAATGATCGAAGCCAACGCATACCTCTTTCAAAAAAACGCCGTATTGCTGAAAGCCCTTGGATATCTCTACCAGGAGCAGGGGAGGACTCAAAAAGCCCTTGAAGTATATAAAGAGGTGTTGAAATTAAGGCCTAATTATGCGCAATCCTATGTGGATATGGCCAATGCCTACAGAGATGTTAAAAATGCCAAACAGGCGGCTGCTATGTACAC